>JAPOKD010000503.1 GCA_029977825.1 Planctomycetota bacterium
GAAGACGATTTCTAGCCACCTTGATCTGACCACGGCGAGCTAGATCATAGGTGTCGATGATCATCAGATCGCCCTTGATCACGATTTGCTTTCCAACGTGTGAATTCCAATCTACAGAGTTCAGGTCACCCGTGATCACTACTGTGTCGTTGCGGGACTGTGCTTTCCTCGCATCCTTTTGTTCATCTACTGAGCTTTCTGTAACTCTCTTGGGATCGGTATCTTTGGGTGCCGGTTTTCCAGCGTTCGTCGGGCGTGGGGTGCAGCTCATGCAAAGCAAAGCAGAAATCACCACGAATGGAAAAAGAAAATACCATCGGTGGGTGTGTGTGTGGCTCATGAGGCGCTCGGAGAGAGTCTTTAGAAGATAACGGAAGACGCGTTGGATTTGAAAATGATAGTAGGTTGGCAGTTCATCGGCGAGTCGTCAGATCAAGGCCAGACTGGCGAATGATGTGCAATACGTCTTGGGACGCAAGGTTGGCTTCCCGGTAACCTGATTGACAGTTGGTTTCCTGCATCAAGGGAGACAAGGGGGGTATGCGTGGTCGGTTTCGTCGTCTACGCCAACAAAAAAAGGCCAAGAGAGTCAAAGACCATGCAACGAGTCCCTTTGCAAGGAGTCTTGTCGAGTGATCTGATCTTCGCATTCTCCCTAGTCGCTCAAACACCATTTTCTCGCCCGCCTGAGGTACTTGCCGAAAAATTGATGCAGATGTTCAAAGGCTGTGGTTGATGCCTGAATCTGACTCTCCTGAATCTGAGGCATCCAAGCGGGTTTTACTGAGGGGAACGGCGGTCAAAAAAGTGGTATGGCCTATCACTGAATCTTCGGTGATTGCGAATCGCTCTTGCTCTACCGTTCGATCGTCAGAAGAGAACTGTCGATAAGACCCAATGTTGTTTCAAAACCACCGTCCACGAAATACAATTCCCAAACTTCGTTTCCCTCGTCGTCGTTTTCTTCACGTTTGGGATAGCCAACCAGATCAAGCAGTTGAAAGGTATGAGGTTCGGCGTTGTCGATATCAACAGCATAGACGAGTGATGCCTCATCGTCGTCTGGTTGGTCAATCTCGATGAGTAAGCGATAGGGCAGCGGATTTTCCAGATCAGCAGGCAAAATGTAATCGGCGGGATCGAAAGAACTGTTCTGCGTTGCGCTGGTAACGCCGTCCACCGCCGTTTGCTCGTTTAGATCCTGACCTGATTCTCGGGCTTGACGTTTTGCACGTTCCCAGCCACGGACCTTGAAATCCCAGTACGGAAGAGAGCCTCGGGCAGCTTCGATGTCATCAGGTCTGTGAAGCGTTTTGATGTGGTAGAACGACGCGTTTTCGAGCCAGATGGCAACCATTGGCGGCGATTTCACGTCAAAGGTTTTACCAGCCCGAATATTCAAATTCATTTGGTAGTTTTGGGCCGGTTTGTAATCGTACACAAGCCCGTCTTCCTTCATCGCAAACTGTTCGATGGCTGGGCCCAGATTCTGACTTAGGGCAAGGATCGATCGAACGGGACCTGGTTGCCAGAAGAAGAGTCCTGTCATGCTTGCAGTGATTGCCAGTGTCAGCCACAGGAGTCTGCTTCGCACATACAGGGATAGTTGACTCAGATTGTTGGCCACGTGGAACGCGATGATTCCCACAAACACGAAACCTACCAGCGCATGCAGTCCGACGATTCCAATCGAGAATGGTTGCACGAAGGCCACGATTCCCGTTACCGCAAGAACAATAAAGCTTGATGCAGTCAGAAGTGAGATGAAGCTGCGTCGGTTTTTTTTCATGAGCACATGAGTCAGGGGAGCGCGAGCTACGCTTTGCCAGGAATGATCTGGCCGTGTTCACGGAGCATCGCGTGAATTTCTGGCAGCGGAACTTCGAGTGGTGTGGATCCTGCTTTCGCAGCCAGGCTAGCCGCAACCCCAGCCGCCTGTCCCATACCCATGCATGACGCCTGGACTCGCAGGCCAGAGTTTGCCAAACGGTCACTGCTGACACATCTCCCAGCCACGATGATATTGCGACTGCCCTTTGGGATCAGCGCGCTAAGCGCGATCGTTGGTACCGTACCCCGCTTCAGCGGTTTCGGTCGGACACCTGATTTGGTGTGCAGGTCAACAGGATAGAACGCGTAACTGATGGCATCGTCAAACACTCGACCGGAGGTGTAATCGTTCACCGTGATGACTGTTTCGCCCTCGATGCGATAGGTTTCGCGAAAGCCGGTTTCCGGCTGCATGTGCATGAGTCTCTGCTTCTTCTGGCGAACACGTTCCAGAATGGCCTTACGTCCAGTCAGATTGGCCTCGGTTGCTGTCCGAGAGTTCGTCGAGTCTGCTCCATGGACGTAAAGCCTATTGATCTGATTGCGTCCAGGCTCGTGTTCTTTTCCCAGCATGAAAAGGTACGAGCCCGGTTGTCGCTCCTCTTCGCGTAATCTTGGTAGTCCCACCATGCCGACGACTTCGGCACCGCCCGTGCAATCGATGATCTGTTTGCACTGGACTCGCCGTCTGGTTCCAAACCCAACACAGTCGACCTGCCAGCCATCGTCAGTTTCCGTCACGGTCTGCGGGAATTCGTAGTAAGCAATTTCGACTCCTGCCTCAGCACACTTCTGCTCGGCAAGGATTGCGTACAGAAACTGGTTGGTATAAACCTGATTTTGCCAGTGACGTTGCGGGACTTTGGCAAAGTTCGGCAGTGTGCCACCGTCCAGTTCTACGCTTTCCTTGACCAGTTCCCAGCCAATCCCGGCAATCACCTGCTTGCCCCAAGCATCAAAAAGCCCCGGAAACGCCACACCACCGGTTGTGGTGGTCCCACCGAGCTGGCTGTTGCGTTCTACGATCAGAGTCTTTGCGCCGGCACGCCCCGCCTGAATGGCCGCGACATGGCCTGCTGTACCACCGCCGACCACAAGTACATCCACAGTTTGAGTGATTTCAGGTTCGCCAGCATCAGCGAGCGTTTGTGCAGTCACGTGCGAATTGGAAGCAATCGTCATGCCTGCGACGGCGGTACCGAGTACGGATTGGTGTAAAAATCCGCGGCGATTGGCGCTGTTGTCGTTGTGATTGGAGGAATTCGTCAATTTGTGCCCTTCCGTTGAGGCAGGTTCGTTTGGGGAAGTTTTAATCTTAATTGCTCGATGACTTTTGTGTTCGCAGGAGACAGTGATCTTGCCGCCGCTCGGCCGTCTTTTATTTCGATACTTTTTTCTGCTTCGCCCAACGCCTTGCCGAGAACCTTCAAAAACCGTTCGCTGGCGTGAGGATCGGGCCTCTGTTCGGGCGGCATTCGCTCATTCTTTACCGCGAAGTAGAGCTCGTTCCAAAATTCGAAAGAATTGCCATCATTAAACGTCCATGCTCTCCCCTCCAGATTCAAATCACCTTCGTGGCCTGCATCGTGACACGCATAGCAATGCTGCTCAAAAAACACCTCGATGTTTGCAGACGCCTTCTCGGCGGCGTGGCTGGACGCACACGATGCAGCGAGAATAATGAGGGGCGTCCACCGTCTTTTCATGTTCAGCTTGTCTTTACAGCTTGTAAGGATCACGAAAGGCTGTTCACTACTTTGAATGGCTACCGTTGCACCGCCATCTTAACGGCGAAAATGCGCATTTTTCTGACTTTGACAGCTTGCCACTGCTTCATCGTCAAGCATTGAAATCAGCTAGCCTCGTACTGGGAAGTGACCTCTGCGTCCCAACGCGTTAACTGCGCGGACATTTTCTTGAGTCAGCACCGACCAGTCAACATCGATCAATTCAAGGATTCTCTTAATCGTACTGCGGCATCCGCTTGATCACTTGGTTTTTCTGGTTGGTTCTCCGGATGCCCAAACGCGTTCCCCCCTTGTCAGCTTCCCGTTGCTTGTATAGCTCCACTCCCGCGTTCTGATTTGTCGAGTGTTCTTGCACTCGTCGATCACCACCAGCAAGCGAAGTTGGCGACTGTCCTCTGTTCGATCCGTCACAAAGTCGTAAGACCACACATGATTCTTGCAGCGGGCACGGTGACGCTCGCAACCGTTCTCACTTCCGCAAGAAATCCAAAAACGCTTTGTTGAAAAATCTGGTGCCTTGCATGGTTGGGCGCCTACTTCTGCGTGGGCGTTGATGTCCTGATCTGATTTCTCATTCGAGTCCATTTCGTAACATCACCTTTTTCGACCTATCGGCCGTAGATATTGTCCAGATCCTGATTTCCCGCGTTGGTTTTGATCACCTTGAATTTTCGTCCATGCTCCATGGAAACCTTGTTGCCTTTGACGATATTGTTGCGTGATGCGATCCACAAACCGACGAAAGAGGACGTCTCATGCTTCCGTGTATCATGAATCACATTTCTGAGGATTTGGTTTCCGTCAGCGATCGATGGAGTTGGCGATGATTTGCCATTTGCATCGACCACATAGATCGCCTCACAACCGGCGTCGATGATTGTGTTTCCCTCCATGAGATTATTGGACGACTGAATCAACACTCCTTCCCGAGTCGTATGCTTCACAACATTGTTCCTCACGATATTGTTTTCGGACGAAGACAGGATAAAAATCCCCCGCCCATGATTCTCGATGAAGTTGTTTTCAACAGTGTTGTTTTTGGCTCCGTTGGGAAGTCGGATGCCCGCATAACCGGAGTCGATTGGTCTGGACGAGGTGATGTAATTTGACGCAACGTAACATTTCCTGTGGCCGCTCAAGTTGATGCTGCCATGCTCTATGGAATTGAATGCATTGTTGACAATTCTGACGTTTTCGCATGCCGAACCAGCATAGGCGGATTTGCCGCGGTTTTCGTTGAATACATTTCCGTCGAGAAGGATACCGGAGCTTTGTTCGAACCGAACGATCCCGCCCGAGAATTCGACATGGC
>JAPOKD010001014.1 GCA_029977825.1 Planctomycetota bacterium
CTGCATCCGAAACAACAGGCTAATGCCATCATCCCTGTTTTCGAGTATGCTGCGGGTAATCTCCTGATCTCATACCAACAGGCCAAACATGGCCGGATGAATGGAATGTGTAGAGATAACGCGTGAAGATGATAACGTGTGTAGATGTGTATAGATGCGGAACGCGGATAGATAAAGACATCGCCCGGTGGGTGATCCCTGATCTTTTGGATACCTCTCTCTTCGAGTTGCCTGGATGAACAAAACCAAGTTTTTTCTAAACGCTAGTTCTCTCGTACTTGTCTTGACTGCGTCCTGCCTGCCTGGCTGCACGCGGCAAGAAAACAAGTACGATCCACCTCCACCGCCCGCGGTCACCACTGCATTGCCTGTCAGGAGTAAGATCACCCCTTTCCTGGAGCAGACAGGACGCACCGAGGCCTCTGAGGAAGCTGAGGTCCGGGCGAGAGTCCGCGGATTCATCCAGCAGATTCGCTTTCAGCCCGGCGAACCGGTCGAAAAGGCCAAGGTTCTTTACGAGATTGAGCCTGATCAATATGAAGCAATCCTGAAATCGGCCATCGCCAAAGTTGCCGCTGCCAATGCAGATATCGAAGTAAAAACGGCCCGTCTCGCAACGCTTGAGGCCGAAGTGACACGCGCCAAGAAAGAGCTAAGCCGTGAAGTGGAACTGCAAGCTCAGAACGCGAGTTCCGACGCTCAGTACCAAAACGCTGTTGCTGCATCCAAAGCGGCCGAAGCCAACCTCAACTCTGGCAAAGCCGATGTCGTTGCGGCCCAAGCCAAACTTGGCAGTGCGGAGGCAGAACAAGACCAGGCTCAATTGGACGTGGACTACACGAAAGTCCATGCGCCCATCAATGGTGCAATCACAAAGACCTACTTCAAGCAAGGCAATCTCGTAGAAAATGGCGATCGGCTGGCGACGGTAGTCAACGATAGCATCATCTTTGCAAACTTCAGCATCAGTGACCGCACTCTACTGGAGTTCATGAAGGCACAGCAGTTGGCTCAGGCTGAAAACGAGATCGATCCGAAGACAGGGGAAGATCGCTGGCGAGGAGTCAAAGTTTATCTCCGTCGCGAGACAGACGAAGGTTTCCCTTTTGAAGGCGAACTTGACTACGTTGATCAAGCTGGAATCGAAGCCGACACTGGCACACTGGGACTCAGGGCCTCGTTCAAAAACGATGACCGTCAACTTTTACCCGGACTGTTTGTTACGGTTCGTATTCCTGCCGAAGATTCCGTCGAATCGCTGTTGATTCCGGAAGCAGCACTGATCCGCAATGACCAAGGCTCATTTGTCATGGTCGTGAATTCAAGCGATGAAGTGGTGCAGAAGAAGGTGACCGTTGGTCAGACCGTTAGCGGATGGGCGATCATTCAAACTGGCCTGAGTGACAAGGATCGTGTGATCATCAATGGACTTCAACGTGCACGAGCAGGTGCAAAGGTGGTCCCGACCGCAAAGACACTTTCGGTCGACGCCGAGGCTTTGCTACGTGGACGTGGGCAACCCAACACGCAACCGGCCACGGCGGCACCTGCTGCGAACCCGCCCAGTAGCACCGCCCCACCCGAACCTGCAACATCGGAAAACACGCCGTCCCC
>JAPOKD010000685.1 GCA_029977825.1 Planctomycetota bacterium
ACACAGACAGAAGTTTGATTGGTTTCCACGTTGGACTCCTTTCCAGCGAAACACCACTTCTCAACAGGCAGTCAGTCTGACCTGATGTGCCCGCGTCCAGATTTCACCGCGAGCGAAGCGGAGAGTAGCAGAAGCCAGTTACTGCACCAAGGCGAAAAATACCAAGGCAACCAGAACGCGTTAACATCAAGCAAAAGCATCCATTTCGCGTTGTTTGAGGCCGATTCAGCTCGCTCAGGAATGCCCAAATTGGAGGCTTACCAATAGCGTTCCTTGGCGGTCAGACTGCGTGGCAACGCAAAACCTGCAGAAAAGTTGGACTTCCGCGCCCAAATTGCGTACATTCTGTTACATCTTATCTCCAACGTATCCTCCAGCCTTTTCAACCATGAGGATTTCAATGAGCTACAAATTTGTCCTAGTCAACTCCGAGAGCGGGATTCCCGAACAAAGCTGGGTCCTACCCACCCCCATCGTAGTAGGTCGCTGCCCTACAGCCGATATCACCCTGGACGACACATCGATCAGTCGCCGGCATTGCCAATTTCTGATTGACCCACATGGGTCGCTGATTGTTCGCGACCTCGGCTCCACCAATGGCGTTTATGTGGACGGTCGAAAAATTGAAAAGGCAACCCTGTCGATGGGAACAGAGGTTCGCATCGGAGTCCTCGCCGTCCGAGTCGATCTCACCGACGATGAGATGGATGACATGGCGCAGGAAAAGTCAGGAGCGGTTTACGACCTGGTAGACACCGAGCGAGTCCAAATCGTCCAGCCAGAACAAGAACGTTACGAGATCGGGTGAGTTCTCTGGCACGAAAATCATCACCGCATTCAAACAAAAAAGTCTGGCGAGTTGAACTCACCGGACTTTTTTTAATTCTCTGGGACGATATCTAGCCGACTCGGGAAACGATCAGCTTAGCGAGGGCCGCCAGGTCTCTGCTTACTCCGCAACCACTGCGGGTGAAGCAGCCGAGCTGCCACCGCCGCCATTGATCGCCGCTCCAGCAGCAGCCCCAGCCAGGATTGCAGCTGCAGCAGCACCACCGCCACCGCCGCCACCGCCGGTACCAGTAATCCCAGTAACAGGCGGTTGCCCTGTCGCCCCGGAACCTCCCAAGGTGTTTGCTCCGACCTGCATGTTAAAGCCATTGCCTTTACCGCGAATCCCGTATGCGTTGCCTGGCGGATTGGGGTTACCATTGGCCTGACCATTTCCGGGCCCCCCGCCTCGGTTGCCATTGTTGCCATTGCCGTTCCCCCTGTTGCCATTGCCGTTCCCCCTGTTGCCATTGCCTCCGTTGCGCTGCTGCAACAGCGATACAAAACGCTGACCGCTGGAATGACCACCAACCCTCGCTTGCCCATCTTTCTTTGCCTGTTCAATGGCCTCGATCCCGACGACAGAAACCCCTGACTTTCCATGAGCTACGAATGCATAAATTCCAGGCCGCAACCCGCCAATTTCGAACTTCCCATCTGGTTGCGTAACCGCAGTTGCGACCTCTCGGCCGTCTTGGAATAGCGTGACATTCATGGAGCTCGCAGCTTCGAAACCGCTACCCGGCTGCAGTAATACGCCAGATAGCTTCCCGTCAGTTAGTGTCACGAGCGATGATGTGCTGCCGCTAACATCTCCATCCTGCCCCACGGCTAATCCCTCGGGTGCTACAACTATCTCGTCCAGCGTCAATTCACCATTGACATGCTTTGCTAACCGATTGACAGCGGCTTCATCTATAAACGCGCACGGAACGGTCACGCGATCAGGGTAGGTATGGGTATCTACATCATTTTCCGCGGCGACTTGCAAGGCGTAGAAAGCGAACACCCCTCGTCCCTTCACCATCATCGAATAAACGCCCGGCTCGACATCAGTTACTGTGAACCGTCCTAGTCGGTTGGTCGTGCCCTCGCCAACCCAACCATCCTTGCCGCGTAAAACGATGACCGCGTCCTGCACGACGACAGATGCACCACCTGAGACAGGAGCGAAGATATCACCTTTAAGAACGCCCGCAGTCCGAGGCTTGACCCACTGCACGATAGACAAAGCAGCACCATCACCCGCTACCTGCTGGGGCAGTAACTCCTGCGAATGCGTTTTGGGACTTACGCAAAGAAGCACTAGTAGGGCGAGAGAGCAAGAAATCCGTCTGTTCATGATACCGACCGAGCTTTGGAGCCACCCAGCAAAACATGATGCAGGGTGAAGTTGACTAACCGACTACTTCCTAGATTACCCAGACTGCACCATCGAATCAATGCTTGCAGCCGGAATATCCGTTCTTTCCTCACCCAACGCAATGGAGCAGATCTGACCACCCAACAGAGCTACAACAGGAGAGTTTTCCCGTGAATCTTTCAGCATGCATGCCTGGATGAGTCGTTTTAAGCGGTGTGGCCAAGCAGACTCCAACGGACCTCGACCTTCCGCACGTATTAAAAATACAGCAGCAACGCGACTCTGGCCATAAGTACACCAACGAAGGCTCTTTGGCGACCAGTCAATTTTCGTCCTTCAGAGACTGATAGTGACCAACAATATCAGGGCAAACGCGTTACCTGCAGGAGGCTCGAGGGGCAGCAAAGCGAGAACAAGCGGCGCCGCGACACGATGCAAATGAAACGCGTTGCATTTAAGCTTTCAGCACGATTCGCAAAGTGATTTGAAGCTACAACGCGAGCCCAGCTCGGAAACCGAATGCTGATAGGCCCCCAAACAGGCATTCATCGGGAGTTACGTGTGCGAACTCTTCGGCAGAATTCGTTGTTTGAGCTATCTGCACGCGTCCTTTTGAGCGTCAACATCAACGGAAACCGCGGTCAAAGACAAAACGATCAAGAGAAAAAGAACAGCGCCTGAGGCCCCACCCAGTATGCCCCCGGCTGTCAAATGAGCTGTTAAGTCGGGCGCAACTTGAACACCAGCACCCGCGGATACCAACAACTCACAGGAGATGCCTGAACTCACAGCAGACTGGCTGAGTTTGTTCATCTGATTGATCAGTGCTTCTCGCAAGCTTTGCTGCTGTTGGATTTCCAATTCGACGCTCTGGCGTTGCCGCAACAGCTTGGTTTGGAACGCAACGGCGGTGGAGAGCGTTTCCAGTTCTGGTTCGAGTCGCTCAACCTCGTCCGAAACTTCCCGAAGCTCCGATCGAACCGCTTGAAGTAGCGAATCGAGAGCTGTCTCCTCCGTCTTTGCGATTTCGACTGGATCCTCTGAGTTCGCGGCAACAGAAGTATCTGGACTCTGATTCGGCTTTGGTGTAATTATCCCAACGCCGCTCGGCTCGGGCGGCAGATTTGCGAGTTGCGCCCGCACCCGACCAATTTGACCACGCAGATGGGAAACCGCTGGATGATTAGGACCATATTTCTTCTCAATCAGCGCATCCAGTTTTTTCTGCATCGGCTCCACTTCACGTTCCACCTTCTCGATGAGGTTGTTCCGCATTTCAAGCCAAGTGCGATACTCCTCTGCTGCACTTGCCATTGCACTCGTCTGAGATTGCGGAACAGCGGGCCTTTGCGCTTCTGGTTGGCTCGCGATATGGGGTTGAGGTGGGGGGGCTCCAAGAGCTTTCAACACAATTTGCCTGCTAGCACCCGCACTTAACAACGCTTCCGCGCGAACCAAGTTCTGTTTTAGGCCATCACGCAACAATTGAAGTCTATCAAACTGCTCGATGATGGTATTGAGCCGCACTGCATCCGGGGAGCTGACTTTTCCATCACGAAGAACCGCTCCGGCAACCTCCGGTAGCT
>JAPOKD010000518.1 GCA_029977825.1 Planctomycetota bacterium
CTCGCGACGGGCCAACGGCCCACGAACCATGTCGTCAAACAGAAGGGCTATATTTCGTGCGATTTGACCGACACGTTGTTGCGTGGGCAGCAAACGCCCCGGAAACACTGGTACTACAACAGTGGCGGGGCCATCGCTTTTAGGTCGGGGCCGTTCAAAATTCATCTGAGTTCAAAAGATCGTTCTTCTGATCCCGACACCCGCGCTCGGGAACCATTAGCCAAGCATGAAACCCCTTTGTTGTTTCACTTGGAGAACGATGTCAGCGAATCAAAAGATTTGGCGGCGGACAACTCCGAAATAATATTGCAGTTGAGAAATGAAATGGAAGTGTTTTTGAGTGGGAGTTCCAATTGATGTGGCCCACTCAGGTCCTGTTCCAACGCAGCTTTTTCTCTTTGCCATTCCAGGGATGAGTCTGGTCAATGGTGTGTGTCGTCAGTAGCGCGCCTGTCTCATTCAGCTGAATGGACGTCCAGCCGGTTGTGGATGTCTTTGGGTCTGCAACATAGGAAGTTGCCAAAGTGTTGATGATGTGAATGCCGCGGTGTTTTGCGAATCCACGGTCGTGAATATGGCCATGCACATATGCTTTGACATGCTCACGTTGGGTCATCATGTTCCAGAGTTCCTGCGAGTCGATCAAGCCTCCGGGAAAGTGCACAGGGTCACCGCCAAGACGTGGGTTGTGGTGGGTGACGATGATTGCAGCTTTGTCCGAATGTTCGTCCAGCGTCCGTGCCAGCCAGTTCATTTGCTGGCGGCCCACGGTTCCCTGTGTGACCATGGTTTCTTTTAGGGAATCTAGCAGGAAGAAATTCGCATGGCGGGTTTTTACGACGGAGACATGAAGTGACTGCAGCGTTGGAACGGCGTTGCGTTCGTCTTTGAGGACGTCATAAAACACTTCACGATTGTCGTGGTTGCCGAGAGTCAGGTGGGTCTCGATTTCGGCTGTTCTTAGTGGTTGGATCAGACTCGAGAAATGCTGGTAGTCTCCAGGTTGTCCATCCTTCAGTGCCAGATCCCCATTGATGATCACACAGGCAGGCCGGTGTGTTTGATGGGTCAACTTGTTAACAATGAAACGCAGGTTGGACGGAACGGGCGAGTCGGGCGGATGCTTTTCGCCGATGTGGGTGTCATTCAAAATTACGACGAGTTCATCATCGACACTGTGCGGTCGTTGTTTTTTTCCAGAGGCGGGACTTTGGAAGTTATTGCTTGCAAGGCCCTTGGATGTGTTTAGGACGACCCCGCTCCCTGCTATCTTCAGGAATTCTCTTCGACCCGGACTTGGAAAATGAATCGGCATTTTGCATTCCGTATCTGTGCGTTGGAAGCGTTAGACGGCAACTTGAAGCGTGTTTGCACGAAGAGTGCCATTGATGTAATCGGAACAGCATGCTGTCAAGATACAGGATCAGACCCAAGTGGGTTCCCAGTTCTTGCGGTAGCGTTTGGTAACCCATTTTTGGGCGTCGGCATGATTTGTGATCATGAGATCCGTTGCATTCCACTTCAGTTCTTCACCCGTGTAACGAATGCCAATGGTTCCCAGCAGAACTGTCTCAGTCAGCGGTCCTGCGTATGCGAAATGTGATGTTGTTTTGTCCTTCCCGACGCATGCATCGGCCCACTGCGTGTAATGGTTCACGCCCTCAATGACCGGTAGCTGTTCCACAGGAAAATTCTCCTCGGGAAAGATTTTAGGCATCGCTACGTGCGGGATCACGAGAGAACCCTTTTGGCCAACAAGGACCGATCCGGCATTGGGTAATTTGAAGTCCAACGGGACATCTCCGAGACTTTCTCGAGGCGGGGTCGCTCCTGCTGCGTCGTACCAGGTGACCCGCAGAGTCGAACCTGTTGTGTATTGCGTTCCAGGAAATTCATATTCCACTGTTGAACGGTCAGTCCACGATTCAGGTTGTAGCCTCGGTGCCGTTGCTGTAAGCCTCGTCGGCGATTGAAGCTTGAGCGCTTTGAATACCGGGTCGAGGATATGGCAGCCGAAGTCACCGAGTTGGCCTGTGCCATAAGCTTGCCATCCTCTCCAGTTGAACGGATGGTACATGCCAATCTTGTAAGGTCTTTCAGCCGCAACACCCTGCCAAAGGTCCCATCGAACATGAGCCGGTACTGCATCGCCTCCTGGCGGCCGTGGGATGTGTCGCGGCCAACGTGGAGTTCCACCTTGCCACGAATGCACCTCATTGACTTTTCCGATCAAGCCGGCGTGTACCATGTGAACAGCGGTCCGATAGGCTGAATGTGATTGAATCTGATTGCACATCTGGGTGACAGCACCAGATTTTTTTGCCGCTAGCTGCATCTGCCGTGCTTCATGAACTGAATGAGTCAGTGGTTTTTGACAGAAAACATGCTTCCCATCATGCATGGCGGCCAGGGAAATGGGGGCATGCATGAAATCAGGTGTGGAAACCAGAATGCCCTGAATGTCTTTGGCATCGTCAAGAAGACGGCGCCAGTCAGCATATTGACGGGCGGATGGGTATTTGACTGCCGCGCGTCCCAAGTGGTTTTCCGAACTGTCGATATCACATAAGGCAATGACTTCGACATTGGGACTGGCTGCAACCCCAATCAAGTCACTCCAGCCCTTGCCACCAACTCCGACGCTGGCAATGCCCATTCGACCATTGGCACCGTAAACGCGTGAGTACTGAAGGGCATTGAGTCCAATGGCACTACCGCCCAGTGCGGCTGACTTCAGAAATGAGCGACGGCAGGTGTGTTTCAGCATGGTTTCTGACCGTTTTGAGGCTGTTGGGAAATGGGCTGCAATCGACCAGTGAACTGCATTCGCAAAGATTGTGTCGGCTACGGCTGATCGTTGACACGCCGTGACATGTTCAGGTGGGATTCACCACAGCAGTAGCGAACGAGCATGTTGGTCAGGCGACATTGTAATGTCTCGGGAAGCAAGAATGGCGACTATTACCCGTAGCAGATTTCGTTTGGTGAGACCGATGGATTGAAATCGGGAGGGAATGCTCAAACCTGCCCTATTCAGGGGTTGAGAAGGACGGTAGATGGTCTACCATCCCAGCGTCCGTACGACGTAGTTCGGCCAAAGTCGCTGCACGCATCGCTCTCAGTTTTTCGAGATGTGCAGGGTCCAGAGCGAGATTGTGGAGTTCTTCCGGATCACTGTCCAAGTCATACAATTCTTCAACTTCGCCCTTCACCAGAGTTCGAATGTACTTATGGCGACCGTCCAGAAGGGATATCCACCAAGGAACCTTAGCTGTCTTGTAGAGCACTTCAGGATCTGTGGGTATCCGGTCGGTGTCACTGCCATATTTCTCGCCAGTAAGAGCGGTGAGTACTGGGTAGGGCCAATCTATGGTGGGATTCTTAAGGAGTGGTGTGAGATCATGGCCATGCATTTTCCAGGGCAACTTCAGGCCAGCAAATGAAAAGAAAGTGGGAGGCAGGTCGGTGCCTCCCACTGGGCGTGAACACACTTTTCCTTGTGGGATGTGACCCGGAAAACTCATGATCAGAGGGCCGCGAATGTTGGCGTCGTAGGGAGCAATCTTTTGCTGAAAACCGTTCTGGCCCCAAGCGATGCCTTGGTCAGCCGCAAATACGATGAGCGTGTTTTTCGCTTGTCCCGAGTCTTCCAGAGCTTTCCTGAGTTGTCCAACTGCATCATCAATTGCAAGCACCCCTTGATGGTACTGTCGGACCCAGTTCTGCAAAGTGTTCCCGTGAAGTGGGGCATTCACTACCGTTCTTTGCTTGACCCCTGATTCCAGTTCCGCTTGCCCGTTCTGATCGGGGACCCAGCGGTTGCGTTTACGCACGTATTCTGGTTTTCCGATACGTGATTTACCCGGATAAATATTGACTGGTTCCGGGACGGTTGCATTCGGATAGGCCGTCTGGTGACGCTCCGCTGGGGTAAACGGACCATGCACGGCACCAAAGCAAAGCCAGAGATACCAAGGTTGATCCTTTTCGCGATGCTTTCCACGAATGAATTCTTCCGCCCGGTCCGTATACCAGTCGGTGGTGTATCCGGATACTCGTTTAACTTCACCATCGATTTCGACAATCTGGTCGTCGTAGTAGTGTCCAGCATTCTTGGGGTATTTGGGCCGACTCCATACGATTTGGTGATCCCAGTCACGACCGAACCCGCTGTCGATACCTGTGTGCCATTTGCCGATTTGCGCTGTCGTATATCCATGTTTGCGAAATACCCGTGGCCAGAACGGACATTTGTTGGGATCGTAAACGCTACCGGGGTATTCCCCCTGCATACGCATCGATTCCACTCCGTATTGATGATGCCCCGTTAGCATGGTTGCGCGTGAAGGCATGCACCACGTCCCGATATAGGTATGTGTGAACCTGACACCTTGTGCTGCCAACGCATCAATGTTGGGAGTCTTGACCCACGGATACGCTTCGGGGTAACAGCTGACGGTTCGGTATGACTGGTCATCGGTAAAGATGAACAGAATGTTTGGGCGTTCCGCAGCTGATACGAGTTGGCATGCGTAGACAAGCAAGGTGGTGAGGATGCTGATGCGTGCCATGGTGGTTGCGTTTTTGCGAGGTTGTTGAAAAGCTGACACCGCTGCACTTTGCAGTGGTCCGCGCGTTAAGGATCGGCGGTCAAGGCTATTTGCCGTCAGCTAAGAACTTCTGTGATGTCACTGGTGCTGTCACTGAATCGTGATGTTGGCGTCGTCATCTGGTTGGC
>JAPOKD010000490.1 GCA_029977825.1 Planctomycetota bacterium
ATTGCTGTCACTTCATGTGAATCCGTATGACGTCGGCCTCGCTGCTATGCAGCATCACTGCTGGCTATCTTTCGAAACAAGACACTTTTTTAGCGAATCGGCGATTGCTGGGTGCTGAATGTACGCATCGCCATTTTGCTTTCCATATTGCTGCAAAGCTTTGGCTAATCGCTGGGTGGCAGCGCCGCTTCCCGGGCGTCGATAGAAGTTCAGTAGCTCATCAGGGTCCTGCACTGCATCAAACAACCAGGGCTGATCATTCACAGACAAGACGAGTTTGAATCGTTCATCGATTGCACAAACCCACTGCGGCTCGGTACCCGAGTTACGAAGAAAAGTCACTTGTTTGCCCTGCCCTGCCCCGTTCCCGATGAATTGGACAGTCAAATTACGCCCTTGGAATTCATGATCCGTTTTGATACCTGCCAATCCAAGAAGTGTTGGCGTCACATCAACCGTTCCCATGGGTTGCGTGTAAGTCTGCCCAGCCGAAATCCGCTCAGGAAAACGAATCAACATCGGGACTCGCGCTGATCCCTCATACGGGTTACCTTTATTCAGACGATCGTGCTCATAGCACAGATCACCATGGTCAGATGTCATCATAATGATGGTTGAGTCGAGCTTCCCGCTCTGTTCAAGCGCCGTAAAAATGCGACCAAGATTATCATCAATGCATTTCACCATCCCAAAGTACTGGCTCATTTGTGTACCACGAAACACGGGGTGCTTCTTTGCAGAGCCCAACCATTTAGGTACCACCACATCATCTCTTCCATAGGTCCGCGGTGGCAGGAACCGTAAATGATCGTACATGCGGTCATAGGGGGCCCTCACTGTGTTTGGTCCGTGCGGATCCGGATAACTCACAACGGTTAGAAAGGGTTGATCGCCTGCCTGAGTCATTGATTCAATCGCACGGTCTGTAAGAAAGTCCGTTGAGAACGACTGTTCATCAGCACCCGAAACTTCATAACTGGGTACGCCTGACTTATTACGAGCATCAACTCTTGCCCCTGTTTTGGTCTGCGCAAATTTTTTCCAATGGCCTCGATTGAACATGTATGTCTTATTCTGAAATCCGCCATCGATCTTGGGCGCCCACTCAGGCTTTCCATCACCACCCAAATGCCACTTTCCGACAAAACTGGTGTGATACCCTTCTTTTGCCATGATTTTGGCAAGCGTTGGAACGTCATCACGCAATTCAGCATTATTGGTTGGCACTCCGGTGTTCTGGGGATACATCCCTGTAATCATTGCTGCGCGGCAGGGAGAACATACAGGGGCAGTCGCATAGGCTCGTGTACACAGAACTCCATCTTTTGCGAGACGATCAAAGTTCGGTGTTTCCACAACGGAACCCGGCCCCCACATTTCCGCTTGTTCGGTCGACAATGTGTCCCGATAACAACCAAGTGTTCTGAAGTTGTGCTCATCAGTGATGATCACCAACACGTTGGGTGTTTTGGCATCAACCCGATCTGCCAAGCCCACGCAACCAATGACGCACAAGATGAAACCAATTTTGTTCATATACTTACTCAACTTTTTCCACAATTCGCCAACGCGATAACTACTTGATACGAGACTCGGTGCCGACTTCCAAAGATTCTGTCAGGACTCCGCAACAAATACACTCACTCACCCAAGCCCCAATGCAAGGCATTTGCCAGTAGTCCCGGCAACACCTCGCTGTGGAAATCTTCAGTATTACCGAGTGATGTGTAAAACGATTTTCCTCCATCAGCACGTCTGAACGTCCATGCAATTGGCTCGGCAGAATGACCTTTGACCTGCCCCCGGATCAAGACATTGGCCCCCTTCTTCAATGGCAAGACCCGATACAACGAACTTGAAGATGTATGATTTTTTTCCGGATCAATGCCTTTAAGGAGAGGATGATTCGATCCGGCATCTGAAAAGCTCAGTTTAACCTGCAGTTCGTTTCCATAGTGATTTGTGTAATTCCCACCGAACACCACCTGATCAAAATTCTGCCAGTCAGCTCTGCCGACGGCTGGCTCTTTGTTGCGCAGAGAAAAAGCATGACTGGCAGTACGAATTCCAATAACCGGCTTGCCTTGGAAGATAAACTTTCGAATCAAATCCAATTGCTCGGCAGGCAATGTACGTCGACGCACACTGACCAACATCAGATCAGCAGTTTTAAGGCTATCGAGTCCCATCAAGCGGTTGCGATCATTCGGATCCTCCACCACGATCGTAAAACGATAGGCTTCCTTTTGCTTCTCTGCGAATTGCTTCAACGAAGCCAGAGTCTCATACTCTCTTTCAGCAACCAGCATTACCACATGAGGCCGATTGTCTAACTGCGCACTTTTCAAATCGTCTGCTGTGCCAGGACGGGCAACAAGAACAACACAGAGAAACATCCACAGCAATCTCGCATGCACCATTATTATTGCACCACCCGGCTTCAGGAAATTCGAAACGGAACGTGTCCATGATAACCTGAACGCCAACAACAACGGCATCGCTCGGATTCGAATCTTCCTGTTTAAAGGAAATCGGATCATCCGGGACTGGTGGTAGCAGACACAACCCGCTGTTGCCGAGAGCGGCGGTGGACACGAAGCTAAGACTTACGAGGCAGGTAACGCAGTGCGAGAACACCTTCAATGGCTCGAATGGAGTCCAGTGTCGCCTCACTGATATCATCATCCAGATCGATGATGGTATAGGCGATATCCCCGCGTGACTTGTTGAGCAAGTCAGCAATGTTCAGCTGGGATTCAGCCAGAATGGTAGAAATCTGACCGACCATATTGGGCACATTCGCATTCGCGATCGTGATTCTGCTACCACCATTGCGAGGCATCACTGCTTCGGGAAAGTTGACAGAATTCCGAACGGTTCCGTCCTCAAGGAACTCACGCACACTGTCGGCCACCATGACAGCGCAGTTTTCCTCAGCTTCAGCCGTGGAGGCTCCCAGATGCGGAAATGAGATCACTTTTGGGTGTTTCAACAAATCACCAGTTGGAAAGTCAATCACGTAAGAATGGAGATGCCCGCTGTCCAACGCAGCCAACACGGCTTGGTCATCGCAAATACCTCCGCGAGCAAGATTTACAAGTATACCACCCTTAGGCATCATCGCGATTCGTTCAGCACTTGCCAGACCGCGCGTTGCGTCCAAGAGTGGCACATGAACAGAGATGGCATCACACTGACTGAATAAATGGTCGATACTGACCGCCTCTTCAACACCGCTGGAAAGCTGCCAAGCACTTTGGACCGAGATCAATGGGTCATAACCAACCACTTTCATGCCCAAAGACAAAGCCGCATTTGCAACACGTAAACCAATGGCGCCAAGTCCAATCACACCCAGTGTCTTGGAAGGCAATTCTGAACCAACAAAATTCTTTTTACCTGACTCAACGGCCGTAGAAATCTCTGGATCAGTCCCATCCAGGCTATCAGCGAATTTCATGGCTCCGTTGATATTCCGTGAAGCCATCAGCAAACCGGCCAAAACCAATTCTTTGACAGCGTTTGCATTTGCACCGGGAGCATTGAATACCGGAACACCCAGGTTGGTCATTTTGTCAACCGGAATATTATTTACACCGGCCCCTGCCCTTCCAATGGCGGCAACACTCTCCGGAATCTCCATGTCGTGCATCTTGTACGACCGCAGCAGCACGGCGTCAGGGTGACTGACTTCAGATGCAACCTCATAATTTTCACGCGGCAGACGCTGTAGTCCTTTGACGGAAATATTATTCAAGGTGAGGATTTTGTACATGAGATGACTGGCTACTTGAGTGTGATTAATAGAGATGGACACGTTTACGATCTGCTACTTGGCTCAGCCATTCTTAGCAGCAAAATCCTTCATGAAATTGGCAAGCGTTTCCGCACCTTCACGCGGCATTGCGTTGTAGATGCTTGCTCGAATACCACCGACACTGCGATGCCCCTTGAGGCTCACCAAAGAGTGCTCCGCAGCCTCGTCAATGAACCGATTCTGCAAATCATCGTTGGGCAGTGTGAAAGTCACATTCATCAATGAACGACATTCCGGCAGAGCGTGGCCATTATAGAATCCAGCATTGGCATCGATTGCATCGTAAACCAATTTCGACTTTTCTTTGTTCTGCTTTTCCATCGCTGCCAGACCACCAATATCATCCGCCAACCAGCGAGCGACCTTACCCAGCACGTAAATTGCAAAAGTCGGTGGCGTATTCCACATGGACCCGCCTGCCGCATGATTGCGGTACTGAAGATAACCTGGCAATGACTCACTCCCTCGGTCCAACAAGTCACGTCGCATCACCACAACGGTGACGCCAGCAGGTCCAGCATTTTTCTGAGCACAAGCGTAAATCAGACCGTATTTGTTAATCGTCAAAGGACGACAAAGAAAATCACTTGAAGCGTCACTGACCAGAGGAACAGTGTCGGGACACTCCGGTTCATCAGGATATTGCACGCCCTGAATCGTCTCGTTGCTGCAGTAGTACAGGTAGGCTGCATCATCACGCACCGTGAAATCGCCGGCCGAAGGCACACGGTCATAATTCGATGCTTTGGCATCGTAAATTGCCTCGACAAAGCCTTCTTTTTCCCCTTCGACGATAGCTTTCTTACCCCAGGATCCAGTCAGCAGGTACTGCGCAGTCGCCTCAGTGCCTCGTAGCAGATTCGCAGGAATCATGGAAAATTGCAGCGCAGCACCACCTTGCAGAAAAAGTACTGCATAATCATCAGACACACCCAAAAGAGAACGAAGCGTTGCCTCCGCTTCCTCGATGACGCCGACGAAGGGCTTACCACGGTGGCTCAGTTCCAACAGCGAAGCTCCTGCACCCGGCAAACAGAGGAATTCTTCCTGAACCTGCTGCAGTACTGGTAACGGCAGGGCCGCGGGCCCGGCTGAGAAATTAAAGGCTCGTTGAGCGGCGGCGTTAACGCTCATTTTGGTGCTTCCTACTACTGAAAAAACTACTGGCTGGC
>JAPOKD010000337.1 GCA_029977825.1 Planctomycetota bacterium
ATCGTTAAAAATGCCTTTCGAGACGATCCGAGGTGGAATGTGTTGACAAAAAAACCACTGCGGCCCAGCGAAGCAGAAGTAGAAAACAACCCGCGCAGCCGAAGCGCGAAACTTCGCGTCGCTGAACGCGTCGGCACTGCAGTGACATGAAACGCGAGCCCAATAGACGACCAACATTCACCGCCAGCCGTTCCAAGGATATGACTGCGGCCTGAGGACCAACTCGCAGAACAAAACTCTTCTGGCGACTTCGCCCAATCAATCGCGGTAAACCGGATAGTAGCCATCATAATAGGGGGCCACAGGGTATGGCGTTCCCGGACCAGCAGGATAGGGATTGAACGGGCTCGCTTGCGGAGTCGGACGGTACCGCCCGCGATTGCCCTGATAGCCTGGCCATCGGTTGCGGTGGTCATACCGTTGCCCCGGAAAAGTGGTGCCAGCTGAACTGGAACCGTCAGCCATGCCATTTCCCGGGTTCCCAGGCTGTCCCGACTGTTCACCCTCTGGGAGATTTGTGCTATTCAAACCACGCTGACCACCCAACGAGCCCTGGTCTCGTGCACGCAACAGTTCACCTTCTGGAATAATTCCATCCACGGGCATCCCAATACCATCGCGATTGGGTACTGCTGACATGGTTGCGACGGGCGGCAACAAGCCATCCCCCGGAACCCCACCGCCACGTGCAGCTGGTCCCTGTCCCGAAGGAATGGAGCCTCGCCCCGCAGGAACAGAACCGCCCCGCGGCGCTGTCATTGGGTATCGACCACCGGGGTTCATCCCGGCACCCTGATAAGGATCATAAGGCATTGGCCCATACGGCCCGTAATAGCCTCCTCCCAAATTCAAACCGGCATAAGGCGGCCCCCAATTCGGGTAGGGGGTACTGTACGGCCGATAGGGAAATCTCCATTCACCGTAGGGACGCACGGGATCCCCCCATTGCTCAACGCGGTGATAGTTGTCTGCCGACTGGCCGTAGTTCAATGAACTACGGGTATGGGTGTAACCGCTGGTACGGAAATTGGCTGGCTGTGGTACTGACGGTGCCTGAATTTTCGTGTATTGCGCGATACGTTCGCCTGTAGCCGGGTTGTGGCTATAGCGACTTGGAAGCGTCAGCCAGTCAGCCGCTTGAGCGAGCGGCGAGAGAACGAGAACGGTGAGAATAACGGTTGCGATTCGCATGTGCGCCAACCTACTTCCAAAAAGCGGACGTGCCTGAAATCTCCCCGTAAAATCCCACGTTATTTGGAAGCAGTGCTTAGTGCAATCACCAAATCTGCTGAAATCGGAAAAAAATGCAATGCCCCTACAATCGGCGTAATCCGTCCTCACTCATTGGATTGGGAATTTCAGCCTCCAACTCATCGAGCCGTGCCAACGTCTCCTGATCGAGAACCAAATCTCGAGCTTCGAGTGATTCATCAAGCTGCTTCAGGCTGGTGGCTCCAATGATCGTTGATGCAACAAAATCGTGTTGGCGGCTCCATGCAACGGCCAAGGCCGTGAGCGTAATGCCCAGCGACTGGGCAATTTCAGAGAGTCGCTGTGTCGTTTCCAGTGTCCTTGGATTGACGAATCTGCGTGCCATCTTCTTCTGTCGCTCATTACCATTTACCAGATAACTGCTAAATCTTGCGCCAGCAGGTCGTTCCTGCTGATACTTCCCAGTCAGAACTCCACCTCCCAACGGTGAATAGGGCAACAGACTGACCTGCTCTCTGCGGCAAACCTGCGCCAATTCACTCTCACATCGACGATTGATCAAACTGAAGTTGTTTTGAACCGTTTGATAACGATCAACTCTGTGCGTCTCTGCTGCCCAAAGGCTTTTCATCAAACCCCAACTTGTCTCATTGCTGCAACCAATCACTCTCACCTTGCCTGCATCACGCAGCTCAGTGAGCACACCAAGCACCTCCTCGTAAGGCATCCCATGATCCGGCCAATGTGTTTGATAAAGATCGATATAGTCGGTTCCCAAGCGAGCTAATGAGGCGTCACAAGCAGCCACAATTTGCCGGCGATCCAAAGCCGTTCTTCCATGCCGAACAGGAGGCACGAACCAGCCATGTCCCGGCCCGGTAACCTTGGTTGCAATGACCACCGTTTCTCGCGGTTTCGTTTTCATCCAGCGTCCGACAATCTCCTCGGTCACCCCCATCAGCTCTGCAGTTGGGGGAACGGGATAAATTTCGGCTGCATCGAAAAAATCGATCCCTGCATCCCAAGCCCGATCACAGATTGCATGGCTGGTTGCCTCGTCACACTGCCCTCCAAAGGTCATCGTGCCCATACAGATATCAGAGACCACCAGACCACTTGCACCTAAACGTCGCCTATCCATCGCCAGCATCTCTCCAGTTGGGTAGTAATTCCGATTGTCTATCAATCATCGCGCGATACGGGTATGCATCGAGTTGTATCCAGCGATAATTCAGCCTTTTCAAGCCTCACACTTTGTTGGGTCAGGATAGCATTCTTTTCCCACAGCTTCCGCCCTACCTTTGCATCTCCGCAACAAACTCTGACACCATCCGCAAGACAGCAAGCCCGAGAAAGCGTTCTTTTCCAACGGGCAAACATCACCAGCAATGCAATGGGCGTCAACAAGGACCACCAACCTTGAGTGAAGACCACGGCTGCAGCAAATTGAATACAGCAAATATGCTTTCTGGCAGACACCCTGGGGCATGCGACGTCGCATCTCAAAACCGACCTTGGACAAAAATCTGTTCTGGAAACATGCTTGCTCCCAATTCACGCTAAACTGTAGCCTCCTACCTTCCCTGATCTCCCACTAATCATGCCTTTCCCTGTGTCGAGTCACCAATCTTTTGCAGCGGTTGCAGCTTTGGCAACCGTTCTGCTGGGCTTTCCTTTGCCACAGCACCCACCAAGTATCGTTGCCGCAGACGAACCGTATCAGCATGGTCCGGAATCCCTGGTTAACACGGCCAACCCACGCGGAACTGTGACCGAGCACACGATTGCTGACAGTAAGGTTTTCCCGGGAACCAAACGCCGTTACAGCCTGTATGTACCAGCCCAGTACGATCCTCAGCAGCCAGCGGCATTGATGGTGTTTCAGGATGGCCACGCATTCGTTGGTAATCGAGGTGACTTCCGCGTTCCCATCGTTTTTGACAATCTGATCGCAGAGGGCGTGATGCCGGTCACGATCGCCGTCATGATCGATCCAGGCCATAAAGGCGAATTACCTGACAAACGCGGTTGGAAACCGACACCTGCGAACCGAAGTGTTGAATATGACACGGTGAGTGGTGACTACGCGAGATTCTTACTTGAGGAAGTTTTGCCACCCATCGAGGCGAACTACCGAATCACCCAAAACCCCGAGTTGCGGGCGATTTGCGGTAATAGTTCGGGCGGCATCTGTGCTTTCTCAGTTGCATGGCACCGCCCCGACCGGTTTCGCAAAGTACTCAGCCACATTGGCAGCTTTGTCGATCTGCGAGGTGGTCACAACTATCCGCCGATGATCCGTAAAACAGACAAGAAACCCCTACGTGTTCTCTTGCAGGATGGCGAAAACGACTTGGACAACCGCTTTGGAAACTGGCCTTTGGCAAATCGGCAAATGGCCCGGGCATTGTCATATCAGAACTACGATTACAAACTGGTATTTGGTAAGGGAGGACATGATGGAAAACATGCTGGCACCATCTTTCCCGATTCCCTGAAGTGGCTTTGGAGAGACTGGGAACAAGTGGAGCCATAAGTAAACTGCACAACAAAACCGCATAAGCATCGTTTCCACTGTGATCACCAAGACGCGGTTCAACGGCCACGCCCCCCATTCCCGTAACGCACCGATTCACCCACCCACTACATTCACCTCAATCCCCCCCCAAGCAATACACAGCTGCTTTCTTCACCTATGCCCAACCCGTCCGAAACCTCACTCGACATCCAATTTTCGGTGCCCTTTGTGCACCGCTTGCGAGTCACCGATGACGTGTCACGGGCAGATTTTCCCCAACTGCTGTCTGTGATTGAAGCGGGCTCGGGGGAACGTGCCAAAGTCTTGCTGATTGCGGAACATTCATTAGCCGAGCCCACAGCCCGTATCGCGAAACAGCTGGGCCAAACGCATGACATTGACCTGGTTCACGCCCCGCTTGTGGTTGACGGCGGCGAAAGCGTCAAGAATTCATCGTCAACGGTCGAACTCATCCTGCAGCAGATCAATCAACTCAATCTCGATCGCCGTAGCTACGTCATCGCCGTGGGTGGGGGAGCCATGCTGGACGCAGTTGGTTATGCAGCCGCCATCGCCCACCGCGGCATCCGGCTGATTCGCCTACCGACCACGACGCTAGCGCAGGCCGATTCAGGGGTTGGCGTCAAGAACGCAATCAATTACTTCGAAAAGAAGAATTGGATCGGCACGTTTGCGGTCCCTTGGGCTGTCATCAACGATGCGGCCCTGCTTGACACCCTGCCCGACCGTGACTTCAGATGCGGATTCAGCGAAGCCGTAAAAGTCTCGCTGCTGAAAAGCAAGACAGAATTCTCATGGCTGTGTGAAAATGCCGACGCCATCCGAGAACGGGAAACGGTTGCGTCCAAGCGGGCTGTGCATCAGTCGTGCCTGCTGCATCTGAAACACATCACACACGGAGGCGATCCGTTTGAAATGCTGGAAGCGCGGCCTTTGGATTTCGGCCATTGGTCAGCACACCGACTCGAACCACTGACCAAATATCAGATTCGCCACGGTGAAGCGGTTGCCATCGGAGTTGCGATTGACACCATTTACTCGTCAATGATGTTTGGCTTTCCCGAACAGGACATGCGGTCCGTGTGCCAATGCCTGACTCGCCTCGGTATCAAACTGTGGCATGAAGAGCTGACACCCACCGAGCGTTTGATGCAGGGTCTGGAAGAATTCCGACAGCATCTGGGAGGGCGTCTTACAATCACCATGTTACGTGGTGTCGGTGATCCGATCGACATTCACGAAATTGATCACGCCACGATGCGTAACGCGATCGAACAACTGCAGCAAATCCAAGAAGAAGTCGCAACGAACCACGAGCCGAGAGTCGGCACAGAGGGTTGAGAACGCGAGCGCGAGCCGGCAGACCATACTGAACCCGCACCGGAACAGTCGTCACCGAGCCGCCTGCCAACCGCTGCAGGAATTGCCATCGCCGTGCTGGCAGAATCCAGCAATCGAGGGAGGACCGGATCGTAAGTTCAGTAAACATCAACAAGCATAAGTCGATGTTTCCTGGCCCAGTCCCCGACGCTCTTCGTCCCCGACGCTCTTCCGTGTGAAGCCTGTTCTTCCGCGTGGACTCTGTTCTTCCGTGTGAACTCTCTGGCCATCTCTGCGATTGGCGTGCTATTCCTCGGCAACGTTCACATAGACCTTCAAGGCGTCCTTCTCTTCGACCAGCAGCCGCATCATTTCGGCAAAGTTTTCAAGGCCATCAACAGGGTTGGTAAGGATTTTCTCCAGCACTCCGGGGTACATCATCTCACCGAGTGCCAAGTCCTTGATGCCCATCTCGAAATGATGGCGATTGGCATTCACGCTGCCCAACAACAACTTGTTTCCCAGAACCCACTGCAAATTGATTTTGTCGGCAGGAACCTCACTCTTGTTGTCACCGCCCGTGATCCCAGTCCAGACAAGCACTCCATTAAGCCCCAGATGCTCCATCGCCTCAAATGCAAGCCGACTGCTTCCAGTGGCGTCCACGATCAACTCAGGCTTGCCTGTCTTGGCAACGAGATCATCCCAGGGGGTTTCGCGTGTGCTGACGTAAGTCGCCTCCAGACCGCTCACAATCTCACTCTTGAGATTGGGAGCCTCTCCCCGAGCCAACGTGTAAACTTCGAGACCTCGCAACTTAAGCACGAGCGTCGTCAGCAGACCGATTTGGCCGGCCCCCAGAACATATGCGACCTGCGGTCTCCAAACCTTCATTCGCTGCTGTGCCTCGTAAGCCTGATGAACAGCCTTGGCAGCACAACTCATCGGTTCCATCAAAACGTGCAAATGCTTCAGCCCGAGTGGAACGCGTACGATGTACTCTTCTTCATCGACAAAATACTCCGTCAAATAACCGTGACGCAGATTGATTCCCCGTTCGTAGTACTCTTCTTCACTGGTCATATCGTTCGTCCCGATCAGGTCATAAATTGACCCTCCGGGGCGACGAACTGTCGCAGTCACATAATCACCAACTTTGACACGTTTGACGTTTTCGCCAACCGCCTCAACGATCCCGAATGACTCATGCCCAATCACCAGGTGCCCATCACCATCAGGTGCGTTCCCATACAACGCGTCGTTGATTTCGCGATCGGTCGCATCGACGCCGACCTTCAGGACGCGCACGAGGACTCCCAAACCA
>JAPOKD010000436.1 GCA_029977825.1 Planctomycetota bacterium
GGCCTCGTCACATCCGATTACCTTCTGCGCAATTACCTCCATGCCGCAAGACAGATCACGGACAAGGTAATTCAGCCAGTCCCTCGTCCCACGATGATCCACTTCGATTCGAATACAGATCTCAAATCAAAGTCAACACCCGTCACAGGTGATGACGTTCGTATAGTTTCAGCTACCAACGACAAGGAAGCACGAAAAGATGCGGGGCGACTGTTTATCAAATATCGCCAGCCTCTTGGGCTGCGGCAACTGGAAAAACGGAAAGGAGTCCCCGCAGATGGCGAATACGTTATTCGGATGTCCGCTCAGGCCGTTCGCCGCGTATCCCGGTACAGTGATGAAGACTTGCGGTACGACTCGTCTGAACCGATGCGATTATCGATTTCCATTGATTCACAGGCTCTGGGGGGTACGGCCCACCGGATCATTGCCGAGTACGTCATTCCCGATGATGAAGTAGTCGAAATTGAACACCGTGTCTGGCTCGAGCAAGGATTTACCTTTCATGTTCACTGGGCTAACGGCCCCAACGGATCGTTCAAACGCATTCTTCGAAAAGTGCTACCAAAATACAACAAGGATGCGTTGTATCCGATGCGCAACCCCCCCGAGATGTACCTCGGTTCGGGGCCTGAATTGCATGTCCACGACCTGGAAATCGAGGGCCCCTTCTACGACTCATGGCCACAACCAGGCTTTGCCAGGTTTTTTCCAAACCCACCTGAAACACCGGATGCCGATTATCTAGACGCTTCTTTACTAAGGCTTGCCAACGCTGCCTACCGTCGCCCCGTTACACGTACTGAATTAGCACCCTACCTGCAGCTGGCTCATCAGCAACTCGATGATCAAGGTGATTTCTGGGAAGCTGCAAAATTGGGTACCCGAGCAATCCTGACTTCCCCCAATTTTCTGTATCTGGCCGAGACACAACCGGCACCGACCGACTCAAGTCACATTTCTGACCATGAGCTCGCTACTCGTTTGTCATATTTCCTATGGAGCTCCATGCCTGACGATGAGCTTCGGGCACTGGCAGACCGTCGTGTATTGAAACATCCGGATATCCTCAGACGGCAGGTGGAGCGGATGCTGTCCGATGAGCGCGTCAGTGCTCTGGCAGAAAACTTCGTCAGCCAATGGCTGGGCTTGAGAAAGCTGGGTGAAATGCCACCGGACCCTGAGACCAATCCGGCCTATTACAAAGACAATCTTGAGAAAGCGATGCGGCAGGAGACGAACCTTTTCTTTCGCTACATTCTCGAAAAAAATCGCCGTCTGTCTGACTTCATTGACTCGGATTACACCTTCTTGAATCCGGCACTGGCTCGACATTACGGCTTGCCCGCAGCAACCGAGGAAACATTTCGCAAAGTTACTCTTACCGCCGACAGCCATCGAGGTGGACTACTGGGCCAGGCGAGCATTCTGACTGCAACTTCCAATGGCGTGGAATCCCAACCCGTTGTTCGCGGAGTGTGGGTACTGGAAAATCTTCTTGGCACACCGCCCAGTCCACCACCACCCGACATCGAACCTCTTGAGCCGGACACGCGAGGAGTATCCACGATTCGACAATTGATGGAAAAACATCGGAACAATGCAACCTGCTACGAATGCCACCGAAAGATTGACCCGTTTGGCTTGGCAATGGAACACTATGATCATGTTGGACGGTGGCGTGAGCGCTATGCGAAACGCCTGCCAATTGACGCGACGGCAGAACTCGCTGATGGCACCATCATCCAAGGCCCTGAAGGCATCAAACGCATCCTGAAACAAAACCCTGAAAAGTTCCATCAATGCCTGACCGAAAAGCTGATGGTGTACGCATTAGGACGCCGCTTGAGTTTCACAGATCGAGACGATGTCGAGGGCATCACTGCAGCAATTCAGAATGAAGGATTTGGCTTGCGCGACCTGATACACCAAGTCGTTAACAGTGGGGCTTTCCGATCAAAATGAAATTGCTGACCACGCTACTCTGCATGAGTTTGTCCGTTGCTTTAAGCACTAACATCAGCCACGCTGCCGAGCCTCCAAATATCATCCTGATTCTGATCGATGGTTTGGGCCGTGATTCCGTGTCAGCTTACGGATCCGATCAAGCGACACCCAACATGGATCAACTTGCCAGGGACGGCGTACGCTACGAAACAGTCTGGAGCATGCCGGCTTGTAACCCGACCCGGGTGACGCTGTTAACTGGCCAATACCCTTTTCGTCATGGTTGGACCGAGCACCGAAACGCTGCAGAACTTGAACGCAACGGTTTGAGCTGGGAACAATTCCCAACAGTGGCAAAGCGTTTACATGAGGGTGGCTACCAAACCGCCATCGGAGGTCATTGGCAGGTGAATCATCTGGGCAAACAACCTGATGCACTGCGAGAGCACGGATTCCATGAATCGTGCGTCTGGGATCCGTCAGACTTGAAGGAAAATGGACATAACGAAAGCGGCACGCCGGCACATCTGCTAATCAATGGCAACCGTGAAAAGGTGGAAAACGGATCAGAACGAATCAATACATTTTTGACCGACTTTACAGCCCGGAACCGCAATCGACCCTTCTTCATTTATTACCCGATGTTGCTCAACAGCGCGATGTTGCACAGGTCGAACCAGCGGGATCACGAAACACCATCGAAAAAAACCGCCCAGCATGCAACCCGCGTCAAACATGCTGACCAACTGGTTGGCAATCTGATCAGTGCTGTCGATAGAAATGGTTTACGAGAAAAAACGGTCATCTTACTCACTGGAAAAAATCTTTCTGCAATCGACAACAGAAAAGGACAAGCACGCCAACCGCGGCACTCTGACAGGATCTCCGCTCATGGAGTCCATGTGCCATTGATCGTTCGTGCCGTAGGCATGTCCACCGCTGGACGCGTATCCCAGGATTTGATTGACGTTAGCGATTTCTATCCAACCTTTGTTGAACTCGCTGACCTTGAGTTACCTGACCACGCAGTTCTGGATGGCAGGTCTTTCGTTCCCAGCTTGCGTGGCAGCGAGGATCCTTACGAAAAACGCAACTGGATTTACTCCCAACTCGGCAAGACCCGAATGATCCGTGACTGGCAACACGTGATTGACAACCACGGCAACTTCCATGATTTACAGAAGGATCCACTTCAGCAGCAGAAAGTAAGTCCGTTGGACAAAATTGCCCCAGGACGTCGACAACGGCTGCAGATGATTCTGGATCGTTTCCCCGGGGAAACGGGCGGCCCACCCCCGGAAGATACATCAAAAGACTGATACTCAGAATTCTGAACAGCAACGAGCCGGTCCATTTTCGACGCAGTCTTAAGTTAACACCGTCTTACTGTGGATTATAGGACGGGAATTATCTGAATCGGAATTTGGGCTTGTTGCTCAGTTTGTATTGTTCCCTATCGGTTCTTAGAATAGGAGGCTCAGCTGGATTGTTTGGCTTCCTATCGGAAAACGAACTGCAACACGAAACACGCGTGTGAATCGTTCCGCCGGGCGTGACTACTGCTGCGACTCATCCAGCCGTGACCTGACCCCTCCGATCTTTCCAAAGCTGTTTACCTCTCCTGCCTCACCCAGCACGTCACCAATGCTACTCCGTCTTTCGCTCGCACAGTTAATCTGCTGCACCACGCTACTTGTAGCGTGGGGTGAGTCGCCGGACCTTTCATTCGAAACAAACATCAAACCGTTGCTCACCGAAAAATGTGGTAAATGTCACCGCGACGACGAACGCAAGGGCGGTCTGGATCTTTCCAGCATGCAAGGTATCTACACGGGTGGTGAGACAGGAGACGACTTGCTTGCCAAGGATCTGGACAAAAATGGGCTCTGGTATCAAATCGACAGCGGTGACATGCCACCTGCCGGAGAACCACCGCTGACCCAACAGGAACAACAACTGATTCAGCGTTGGATCGTGGCTGGGTCTCCTTCAAAAGCAGGCATCGTCGAATCACGGAAATCGAGCATCCACGACGTGCTTCCCGTTTTGTTGTTGAGATGCAATGCCTGTCACGGCCCACGTCTTCAGCAAGGCGGACTGGATCTACGTACCCTCGAAAATATGCTTGAAGGCGGAAAAAGCGGACCTGCTTTGATTCCCGGGGATCCGGATCATAGCCTTATGATTCAGCGAATTGAATCGCAAGCCTGTCCACCCAGCGAGTCGCTGCTGAAGTTCTTTGTTCGCCGACCGTCCTCAGCCGAAATCAGCCTGCTGCGCGACTGGATATCAGCCAAGGCACCCAAAGGTGATTTGCAACCTGACGTGGCCACCACACGTCCCGATCCGCTTGTCAGCCGGGCGGATCGCGAACATTGGGCTTTTCAACCACCACAATGGCCCGAATCTGGAAGTTCCATCGATGACTTTGTGGGTCGGAAGCTCAAGGACGCTGGCCTTGCGTGGTCCAAACGTGCCGACCGCTTCACCTTGATTCGCCGCGTCTATCTGGACCTGCTTGGTCTGCCACCCGAACTTGACGAACTGCAGCGATGGTCAACCAGTGCCGACGTAAACTGGTACAGCAACATGCTGGAACACGTTTTAGCATCACCACGCTATGGTGAACGCTGGGGTCGATACTGGCTTGATCTGGCAGGTTACGCCGACTCAGAGGGCGGCATCAGTGCAGATCCCCTGCGACCGGTTGCATGGAAGTACCGCGATTACGTCATTCGAGCATTCAACGAGGATAAGCCGTACAACGACTTTCTGATTGAACAACTTGCAGGTGATGAACTTCTTGGCCTGTCTCAATCGAAAATCGTTACCAACGAAACCGTGGACAAACTGGTAGCGACCGGCTTCCTTCGCATGGGAATCGACGAGACGGGCTCCCGAACGATGAACTTTGTTCCGGAGAGATTAAAGGTCGTCGCCGATGCGTTGTCTGTTGTCAGCTCAGGACTGATGGGGCTGACGATGGAATGCGCCCGTTGCCATTCACACAAATACGACCCTATTCCACAACGTGACTACTATCGCCTGAAGGCTGTTTTCCAGGGTGCATTAGACGAGCATGACTGGAGCAGTTTCAAGCAACGCAAATTGAACATCGCTACCGAGGAACACCAAAAGCGAATCTCTAGCATCAATCCGCCTCTGGAGAAACAACAGAAAGCTCTGCTGGTCCGGCAAAAACAGATCGACAGCAAGATTCGCCTGGAACTGTTGCGGCACCACCATCCCAACCAATCTGAGCAAGACAATCTGACAACCCTGCAGGCCCTCAAAAAAGCTGACAACACGCGGACACTGACCGAAAAGAGACTGGTTGAGCGATTACAAAAGGCGGACTTGCTTCCTGATTCCGAACAACCTTCCTCCATCCTCAAC
>JAPOKD010000976.1 GCA_029977825.1 Planctomycetota bacterium
CTGGACGCGGCGGGATTAACCACGCCCGCTGAGGTTCAGGGCAAGTCTTTACTGCCGCTCTTCAAAAAGGGTCCAAAGAGCTGGCGAGACTCACTCTATTACGCCTACTACGAACTCGGCGAACATGCAGTTCCACAGCACTTTGGTGTCCGCACCGACAGACACAAACTGATTTACTTTCCCAAGAGTGATGAATGGAACCTTTATGACTTGGAAGAGGATCCCAATGAAATGAAGAGTGTCCACGATCAACCGGACTACAAAGCCGTTCGCGATGCATTGACTGCCGAATTCAATCGCTTGCGTGAAAAATACGAGGCTCCCCCATTTGCTCCGTCAAAAGCAAGACGCTGACCGCCCCCCCCTCTTTTGGGTATAAGCAAAAGCATCAGCGCGGCCTCCTAAAGTCTGCTCAGTGGATCCTGCCACATCAGAGTCCCACAGGCTAGATGCCGCCAAGCCGACGCTGCAAAAGCTGTGGCAGAAGATCAGCCGTATCCCTGGTCAAACGCAGGGCCATAAGACACCTATTCGGTAAACTTTGACAGAAGGCGGTTAATTTAACACATCAAACGGGGACTCCAGCCTCGAATTCCAACGTACTGCATCACCCCGATGACGATGAAGATAGCGCAGGTAATCCGAGCCAAGGACGGTCGTTATGAAAAAGTTTCTCCCCGTTTGTATTTTTCTTCTGCTCAATGCGGTCCCTAACCCAGCGAACCAGAAAGCCAACGCTGCTGACCGTTTATTTGCAGACTGGCAAAGCAAATTGAGCCTACTCAATGGCTCGCTCATTGCGCAGAGCTCCAGCACGCACCAAAATCAGCACATCACACCAGTCTCGTACAACATGCAGTGCGATTCACTTGGCTGTGCAGCATGTGACGACAGTGGATGCGATCGCGGCTGTTGTGACAGCAGTGGGCAATACTGCGACTCAGCATACAGATCTGGCCGGTCTTCTCGCTGCGGGTGCTGCTCGTGCCTGCAATGGTATGACGGTGGAAGCTGCTTGGATGACTGCCTGCCGCGAACGGACATCGGCCTCCCCTTGCTCTCGAGCATGGCGGATGACCGAGGCGTTACGCTGCCGCTGCCCGTTGGAACCAGCCTGGTTGCCACATTCATGAAACGAAACGTAGCGGTCAGCGAAGTTCGTATCGGAACAGCAACTCTACCTCTCCGAAAAATCGAGCGGGCTATTGTCAATCCTTTTGTCTCCAACGCTGAGAACCAGATTGCCAGAGCCGATCTTTGGGTCCTACCATGCTTGAACGTTTATGGATTAGCCGGGCACACGCATTCGTATGGCAGCTTGATACTCGATGTAGAGGACTTCCCTTTAACGACTTCCCCTGATCGTCAAATCCCAATCAGTTTTGAACTGAACGGATTCACGTATGGCGGTGGAGCAACAGCAGCAATCGGCACAAAAAACTACTTCGCCGCTCTCGACCTCAATTACTCGAAAACCGATTTCAACGAACTCGATAACACCCTGTCTGCTCTAGTCGTTACCCCACGCTTTGGTGCCATCATCGACCGCAAATACTTCAAAGGCGAAGTCCACGTCGGGGTTATGTATCAAGACACCAAGCAGACAGTGGAAGTGTTACTAGAAGAGCCTGGCTTAGGGCAGATTGCCGTCGAGGTTGATCAGTATGAACCCGACCCATGGAACCTGCTTTTTGGTGGCCTTTGGGGCATCGACGAAAGGCTGCAGCTGATGATCGAAGCTGGCGTGGGGGGCCGTGAATACCTGATCACAGGTGCAACAGTCAGATTCTAGACTATTGCCGAAATAACACTCTGCCTAGCCAATTCGCGCTAACCAAGACTTGCACCGAATCATGAGCTGGCACCCTTCACAAATCGGCCCAATCCATTAGGCGGCAAATTTACGCTGGCGTTCTCAAGTTTACAGCATGCGTTGACACAAAGCGTGCAATCGCTTCGCGAGTTTAAATTCGCCAGTGATGACACGACGAACAGATGCACAGAAATAAAAAAACTGCCAGCGTTAACGCTGGCAGTCTAATGTGGGACTTTCTACTGATTGCCAAAGAAGCTTACTTCCACTGGTAAACTTTCAGAGCTTTCAAGTCACGGACGATCACCA
>JAPOKD010000943.1 GCA_029977825.1 Planctomycetota bacterium
CGCCGACCGTGCTGCAGCGGGTTCTCGATTATCCTCGTGTGAGCTTGCCGTGGTTCGGTATTACCTGCAACCTGTGAACAGACAGGGTAAACTGTAGCAGCACAGGAAACCGTGCAGCACACGAAGCAACCCCTCAGTTCATTTCTCATTTTCAGAATGCCTCGTGAATAACAAAACCTGGATATTCAACTTTTTCAGATTACAAAACCTCCCCACGAACCTGCCGACACTAACCGAGCTGAGAATACGCATTCCATCATGATTCAAATACAAACTGAATTTTCGCGCGGCAAGCGAATGATTGGTCTCGCCTTCCTGGTGCTCGCAGGAGCGTTCCACGCAGGCGCCAATGAAACGGAAGAGATCGACTTTAAGACACAGATCGAACCCATCTTGCGGAATTCCTGCCTTGATTGCCACGGGCCTGATGAACAAGAGAGTGAGTTCCGCGTAGATCGCCTCGCAAATCTTCTCTCGGGAGGCAATTCAGGCGAACCAGCAGTCGTCGCTGGCAAGCCACAGGCCAGTTATTTACTGAAGCTCATTCGGCACGAGCAACCTGGTCTGGAGATGCCGCCCGATGGGCGTTTGACAGCAAGTGAGGTCAGTCGAATTGAAAAGTGGATTGAGCAGGGAGCCAGCACCCCTGCGTCCTATGGGCCAACAACTGAGAAGGTTGAGTTGAAACACTGGTCGTTTTTGCCACTACATTCTCCCAACAACACGAACATCGACACCCTGGTTTCAGAAATGCTTGCCAGCAACGGCTTGAAACCTTCTCCCAAAGCCACTCGAAGAACATTGATACGAAGGCTTTATCTCGTGATGCTCGGTTTTCCTCCCACGCCCCAGCAAGTGCAGGCTTTTCTCAGCGACAAGCATGAATCGGCTTGGGCCGATCTGATTGAAGAGGTGCTTGCAAGTCCACATTACGGGGAACGCTGGGGCAGCTACTGGCTGGATCTGGTTCGTTTTGGTGAAACGCATGGTTTTGAAACAAATCGGGAACGCCCCAACGCGTGGCAGTACCGCGATTGGGTAATCAGCGCACTCAACAAAGATCAGCCCTACAACCAGTTTGTTCGAGAACAGATTGCAGGAGACGCATTGGGAGCGGATGTCGCCACCAGCTTTCTGGTAGCGGGGCCCTACGATCTGGTGAAAGGCCAGGACCCGAAACTTCGTCTGCAGCAGCGGATGAACGAACTGGATGACATGATCAACACAACTGGCACGGCATTCCTCGGACTGACAACGGGCTGTGCTCGCTGCCACAACCACAAATTCGACCCCATCAGCCAACGTGATTATTACGGCATGCAAGCAGTCTTCGCGGGTGTCCAACACGCGGAACGCAACATCCCACTTTCAAAGGAGGCGATGGCAAAGGTTGCTGAACTGGAACAGCAGCGCTCCCAACTGACCCAGAAGCTGAAACCGTTCGAGGCCATTTCCACTGACGCAGGGATCTTGCTGGAAGAGCCCACCAAGGGCACTCGTGCGGACGGCTCGGTTTCCGTAAAGCCGGGAAAAAAAGATTATGATTTCGGTGGAAAAACCTATCGCTGGTGGAAGAATGTGGAGGGGGAAACTCTTGTCACCTACCGCCCACGGGCTCAGGGTCTGTACCGGATTTGGCTGAGCTGGGGAGCTGGGCATTCGAACCACAGCACGAATGCCAGATACGTTCTGGATTCTGAAATCGAACGTGTCGAACTTGCAACCGTCAATCAACAGTTAGCTGTGGGTGAAACGGGCCAAGTCAAGAACCAGACACAATGGAGTGGCTTTCTCGATGCGGGGGTTCACACTCTCACACCGACCGACGTGATCTCAATCATCGGTGGTAGCGTCGGTCCCTACGTGACAGCAGACGCGATCTTCCTCCAACCTGTTTCTGACGAGGCGAGCAGCAGTGCACCACCGCGACAGCCTGCCAAGCGTGACCCCGTCAACGCAAAGCTGAACGAGGAATATTTCCCACCACGAGAAGCGCGTTTCGTCCGCTTCACCATCGACACAACCACAGGCGCTGAAGGTTGTATCGATGAGTTTGAGGTCTTCTCGGCTGGCAAAAACATCGCGTTGGCAAGCCTGGGAACCAAAGCAACCTCTTCTGGTGATTTCGTGCACCCCGTACACAACCTCAAGCAAGTCAATGATGGTGAATATGGAAACGCTCGAAGCTGGATCGTAAAAGAAGCAAAAGGCGGCTGGCTTCAACTGGAATTTACTAAGCCGATGATCATTGACCACATCCGTTGGGGCCGTGACCGCACCGGCAAATTCAAGGATCGACTCCCTATTGAATACAAGATCGAAGCCGCTACGGAAGCCGGAAAATGGCACTCTTTGGCCTCATCAGAAGATCGCGCGAAAGACAATGCTTCGAGAAATAATGATACCGACCGCTACCAGTTCACTGGCCTGTCCCCCGCCCA
>JAPOKD010000221.1 GCA_029977825.1 Planctomycetota bacterium
CCTCCTTACGCATTCCAAATCGTATCGACGCCACCTGAAAACGACGATGTGATCGAAATGCTGAACGCGATCATTGACATTGCCTCCGAATTCAACTGCGTGCTCTACGACCCACAGACCGGAGAGCGGTATTCCTGACGTATAAATACGGGGTTCGTCATCATTGCACTTTCGGACAATACGTGGGATAACGACGTATTGCACCTAGGTTGCCAAGTCGGGGCCTTTTTCAAATGGACGATCATTCGTCGCGACCGGGTGCCTGCTGGCGTTATCCAGCTAAACAGATGGATGAATGTCAAATTCCCGGCCGTCCCGCAACTAGCTATTCACAACCATATAAACTTTCTCATCAACAAGAAGAGCATGAAATCAACTACCCTAATCATAGTCATCGGGATGTTTCTTTCAGCCGCGTCATCGAACGCGCAATCAACCAGCACGGATAACGCGGCGAAAGATCTGGAAGTCGCGCCAGTCAAGGTCGAATTTGAAGATAACGGATACGTCAAACAGGAACTTATCAAGGGTATCCGGGACGAACAGCTTCGAGTAAAGGCAGTATCCGCTCACGAATACGCTCTTCCCATTGTCGGTCTTGAGCAATGGCATAAAGGATTCTTGCAAGAAGCCAATTATGGAGAATGGTTGATCTACGCCGACCGAGAAACAAAAATTCCCATTCTCACTGCCAACACGACGACTCCCTATGTCCTTACTTTCCTGGATCTCGCAAAGTCAAGCTATTACGTCGAGATCCCTGCGGGACCGATTGGAGGAATGGTCATTGATATCTACCAGGCACCACAAGCAGATCTGGGAGTCGTTGGCCCAGATCAGGGAAAGGGCGGGAAATATCTAATTGTCGGCCCGGAGGCAGATGTCCCAAACGGCCACGACGCTGACTTTGTAGTGAAATCCCGAAGTAACCTGGTTTTTATTGGCACACGAATTATCGGACTCAAAGGCGATGCATATGACAAGTGCCTGAAGGCTCACCGCGTATACAAGGTTGGCGGTAACGGGGACGAACAAAAGTTCGTTGCCGCTTCACGTAAACCCAAGTGGATGGGCAATCAGTCGCGAGGTCTCGAATTCTGGGAAGACTTGAATCGAGTTCTTCAGAATGAACCCGTTGTTGACCGCAACCGGTTTATTCTGACTCAGTTGAGAGGCACCGGGATCGAAAAGGGGGTGCCGTTCAAGCCTGATGCTCGCCAAGAGAAGATCTTGCGGCAAGCTGAAAGCATGGGAAATGCCATTGCCATGGTGAACACATTCAGCAGGGATTCATACAAGGAGAGGCATTGGCCGGATCGCAGTTGGCTCTACATTCTCAACATGGAGCATCTTGACCAGGTACATCCGAACTATTTCGAGGCCATGGAAATTGCATCGTATTCGTACGAAGCGATCACAACCTCCAAAGGAATGGTGCTGGACAATGTCGGTAGCGGGTCAAAGTATCTCGGTGCGTATGTCGACGACGATGGCAACTGGCTGGATGGAAAGAATACCTACGAAATCGTGGTCCCCAAAGACGCGCCTGCGAATCAATTCTGGTCCATTACTGTCTATGATAACGATACTCGCTGCATCATCCAGAACGCACAGGGGAAATCAGACATCAGTTCGGCTCAAGAGAAAATCAAGACTGAGCAAGATGGCAGTACAAAGATTTACGTCGGCAGGAAAGCGCCCATTGGTTATGAAAACAACTGGATTGAATCGAATCCTGAAAAGGGATTTTTTGTCTATCTTCGACTGTATGGCCCGCTGGAACCCTACTTTGACAAGTCGTGGAAAATGCAAAACGTAAAGAAGGTCAACTGATTGTGCCTTCAATTGTCGGCGGATAACAAGGCAATGCACCGGAGCCGCGAACCCGAGCGTTTTCAAATCGACAATCGCTCGTCGCGGCCTCGTAATTGCCGATGTTATCCGGCTCCGAAATGCCGATGCTCCAGTGAATATTGACAACATGATCAGCCACACTTCCAGATTGATATTGGCGGCGAGTGTGGTAGCCGCATTGTGCTCTGGATGCAATTTGCAACCATCGCCAGCCAGTTCTTCCTACCGCGATCAGCCGAACCGCGCTGCCGAGACGGAACAAGTAGATTTTGTAACGGAAATTCTTCCCATTTTCGAACGCAGTTGTTTCCCATGCCATGGCCCGAAGATGAGCCCGGTGAGCATGGCGGGATTCCGTGTCGATCTTCGGGAACATGCTGTTGGGCGACAGAAAATTGTCCCCGGTGATCCCGATGAAAGCCCCTTGATCAAGCGGTTGATCACAGCGGAGGATGCTGAGCGCATGCCACCGTTGAAATCCGACAATCCCCAGCCAAGCAACGAGCAGTTAGAGCTAATCAAACGTTGGATCAAAGAGGGGGCGAGTTATGGTGCATAAGAAGACAGGGCAGAACCTGAGGCCGCTCTTGACGCGAGAGATAGACAACGATCCGATCTTCAGTTCTGGGTTGTGTCCACAAAGAAGCTCGGATAGGAAAAGCAGGGACACTGCTGTGACTGCAAGGGCCATAATCCTGGCAGCGACCACGACTTCGACATTGGTGACCTACTGGACTTTCCAACGCAGTTTAGCGGCCATGAACGCCGCGATGGCAACATTATTCCTCGTCGCTTGAATTACGAGTCCGCGGCTCGTCTTGGACAGCTGTCCAAGTGAGTTAAAATATCGGTTCGGACCGATTGGATTGAAAAGAGGTTTCATGCTTTCCGCGGTACTTTCTGCTTGCGTAATCCTTCTTCTAATGACTGTTGCTTGGTTTGCAACACAATGACCCTCACGGGTCATACGTCACGTTATGACAGGGATACCCAATTCGTGCGTCCGTTTTGTCGGTGGTAACCGCTTGCCGTTGCGTGAACCAACGTCGCGGCCTAAGGTTTACACATGTAGCGGCGTCAATCACCGCGACGAGGTTACGCCGGCCGTTATTCGGCCGTTGCAAATTTCAATGAGGTTCGCTAGATCAAAGCACCACAAAATGAATGAAGTGCCACAAGATGCCAGAGCCACATTGCACTTTCCGACATTTCTTGTCTTAACATTCGGGGCAATGCTGGTGTGGCCTATGCTTGGGATAGCTGCGAGTTATTCAATGTTCGATAAGATTTCAGAGTCGGTGCTTTTGTTTGGTGGACTTACTGCACTGCTGCTCTTGCCCGTCTATGTGATTCTTCCGCTAAGCGAGGGTTTATTTGGAGTTGCTATCATCGCAATCTGGCTTCTTACTTGGATTGGCGGTTCATTCTGGTTCATGCCTGACTCGACCAGGCCGCGTGCACATATCACCGCCGTGGCCGTACTGTCGGGCATCTCACTGGGTCAGTCGTGCCTTGGATTTCTGATGATTCTCAGCAAAACCGTATAGACCAGTTGGGGCGTTTGCAGGCATACAATCCAAGCCACCGAAGCTTTGATTTTTGGGGGGGACAAGTGGAACATCGCCAGTCGAGTTCGGTATAGAGTTGCCTCGAATGAAATTGGGTTCGTCCATGCAAGCTCCCGCGTGATAACAAAGCGTTGACCGGGAGCCGATTGGCTTTCGTGTGGTTCATTTGATACACTGCTACTGGGGTGATGAAGTGGCTGAAAGGCCAAACTGGGCGGTGATGCCCCATGATCGCAATGCGTTCAACAGCAACTAGCGGTGTAATTTAGCGACGTATCCTCGCGAACTATGGGGTTGCCCCACTTGCGTGGCTGCCGATTTGCCTACTGCGTTCGCGTCTCTCATTCAAGCTTTTCACTTCGCAATCGGTGATTGATGAAGGTATTGCAATCACCGTGCGGTTCAGAGGAGATTTTCATGAAGTTCAGCATGATTCTTTTTGCCGTTGGTTCGATACTTTGCATGGTTCCGACATCTGCTGTCGCGGAAACGCTGCGGGAAATAACGGTGCAAGTTGTGGATGAGGATGGCAAGCCAGTCGAGGGGGCGGAGGTAAAGGCTCGGTATCTTGCGAACGTACGCCAAGGAGCAAAGGAATATCGCTTCCCAATGGAGTTGTCGCGTCCGCAAACGACGGACACGAATGGTCAGTGCAGACTTGTGCTGCGAGATGTCGCCTGGTCACTTGCAGGGATTGAAGCGGTTCGTCCAGAGATGAAGCTCGACGAAGCTTTGAAGCTATACGACAAGGCACCCAGGGAACCTCTGTCACGTGAAGCGTTCGAGCGGGAGATCGATGATCGGCTTGAGCGTTGCAGCACGGCTTTTCAGCAATTGACCCCTTCTGCGGATCCCAGCCAGCCAATTACGTTGAAGATGAAGAAGTCAGTTCGTGTGACAGGTCGCATTCGAGTCAGTGAGCAACCGCTTCCGAAGGCATTTGTTACTATCTATTCGCCCAAGACACAGATCGACCGACTCTTCGCGCGTTCATCCCCAGTGCTCACCGATCAGGAAGGGCGATTCAGCTTTTATGCAATCCCCGGCAAGCTCAACCAGGCCAAGATTGTTGTGGAACGCGAGAGTGGGAAACGCGTTCTGCAGCTAGCCGAAGTTACTGCTAAGCCAACACCGGCGGGCCTGATGTTTGACATCGACACAGTCGCCAGTGACTATGTAATGGAATGACATTTTGTTGTATGTCCAAGTGTAAACGTGGCTCTACTGCAACGCAGCAGCACATAACCATCAAATGCACGTGAGTTCGCGAGCCAGCGTCCGGGAGTGGTTGATCAAATCCCCGGATCAAGTGATTGTGGACGTTCAGAACTGAGAAGAAAATCAAAAACAATATGAAAACGATAGTTGCAGACTGACTCATGGTTTTTGTTTTATGCGGCATTTCTTTTTGGAGCATCGCAGTGATTCCGACAGCGAACGAGTGGGAGGCAAGCAATTGCATTCCGCTTTGGCCTGAAGAACACCCGCTTTCCACTTGTGCGGATCTTTGTTTGCAACGTTTGAGAGACAAAAACATGATTGAAGAAGCTGAACAAGAGAATGCACCCGACGAGAGATAATGCGATCTCTCTTTCCGGTGATTCTACGTGTTATGCAGGAAAACACTAATATGAGGCCCGAAAATGAAGCGATTTCTCGTGCTCTTGCTGGCCGCCGCTTGCGGTTCGATTGGATGCTCAGAATCTGTACCCATCGTTTCGGAATCTTCTACCCAAGATGCTCCCCACCGAACCATGCCGCTGGAAGCCGGTGAAGAGGTAGTAGGCAAGAAGCAGTCGATTCCCGACAACAACGGTGAGGCATCACTTGAGCAAGGTTCACAAGCTGGGGCGAATGGAACAACCGATCGATCAGCAGAACTTGACAATGTGTTCGAGGCATTGTTTCGTTACCAGTTCGATAACAACGTATCAGCCGAACGGCAACAAGCTGAAACGTACTTCTTGACAATCAAGGACACGAACCCGCCATCCGAGTTCCTGAAGCGCTTTTCGGGTCACACGCCACCAGTAAAAAACGGCAGTGAATTCGGCATTGGTAAAGGGTTGAAGTTTCGCATCGATGGTTGGGAATGGATCTCCGACGACAAGATCGAAGTTATAGGTGGCTATTACGAGGACGTCCTGAGTTCATCTGGCAGTTGCTATGTTCTGTTTCGGGAGGATGGTAAATGGGTAGTGGAAAAGGCTGACATGTACATGATCTCCTAGGATTCATAGTCCAAATGACAACGCCGTGAAGCATAGTTGAGGAGTCGGGGTGGTTTGATGTTGGCAACTGCTCGTCGAGATGGGTTATGTCCAGCCGTGATTTATTTCAAGCAATGGCCGAATTGGGATTGTCAATGTTTGTGCAGGAATTGATGGTTTGCATTCTGGAGGTGGATTCGTTTTGTTCGCGGACGCTGTCTGGTAGGTGCTTGGGACTGTAATCTAGAGGGCGATGATGCATTGCCTCGGAATATTCTGTGCAGTCACGTGCATCGTATTCATCAACCCGATCCGCGAGGCTCGCCGGAGACAAATGAACATGCCATGGTTAACGTACAACGGTTGCTGGACACGCAAGTCCCGCCAGATAACCATGCGATTCACGCGGAGTCGCGCTCTGCGCGGGTTTGAATAGAGCGAGAACCTCAGTGTTCGCATTCGTTAAAGGATCTGGATATGTTTTGGAAATTGTCCTTAGTCACGTCGGCAGTTGCCGCAAGCATGACTCTTTACATGATTTGGGCGGATATGGAGGACGTCGGTCCCTCTTTCCTTGCGACTGTTTTAGTGATTTCAGTGGTCCATGCTGTGATGGTTGGCCCTTACCTGGCATTCGGAGCACTTGCATTTTCAGTGCGATCACATCGCGTGATTTCTGGGATTTTGTTTGTGATCATCTTGGCGGTTTCCACGTCGGTTGTGATTGGTCTTTATATTGAAAACGAAGCCTGGATCAATCGAGACACATCTCGCGAGAGCCAAAGGCTGTTGCCCTTCCTGCTTGGCATGGCTGAATGGATTTGCGCGGCAGTCACTACCGCGATTTTCCTGCCAGCGTTTTTCATCTTGAAGAAAGCACCTGAGGGAGCAGTAGCGAAAGCAAACGCATGATGACCACATGACAAGGCCGTACACTCGGAGCACGGCTTGCGATATTTTACCCTGGACTACATGTTTTTGAGTCGGTCGGTTGTTCGCTCGTTGGCTTGAGAGGGAAGACGGGTTTCATTCGTCGGCGCAATTCCGTGATCCCCCAAAAATGATCCATTGTGGTCGCAATCAGTTTTGTTGCTGCCTCCATGGCGATCGGTATCGGAACGCGGGGGCTTGATAAGACATTTCGTTGGATTGCAACGGTGGAGGGTATTGAGCCTGTGGTGTTCCATCAAAGCGTCGCAGGATTTGTGATCCTTGTGTTAGAAGGATAGTGCGGCGTTTTCTTCGGCATTATGCTTGTAATCACGGTCGCTGACTTTTCGCGGCCCGTCAGTCCAGCGCCGTCTAGTTTGGTCGCTGGACGGACTAGTGCTTGTATTGTGTGGTCCTGTGGCGTGGTTTTCGTGCTTGCCAGTATTTTGAGGCAGGTTAGTATCCGGGACCTGGATGCATCTGTTCTCGTTTCCCAAATGAAGTCTTAACTCACAGGCCGCAGTGATGCATAAATTTATCCAAATTCCTGCTATGCCACGACGATTTACAATTCGGACTCTGGTGGTCGTAACCTTCATGTTGGCGCTGTTACTGGCTTTGCCCTTTCGTAACGCCAAAATGCAAAGGGAAGGGAGGGAGTGGGTTGAAACGCAACGCGGACATATCAGTTTCCTGTACGATGTAAATGGACCGACTGGCCGTCACGAAATTCCATTTGTTCCCAGCTTTCTTGTCGACTGGTTGGGTGTGGATATGTTCAATCCAGTTCGTGGCGTGTGTCTCGACTGTGAGCCCCTCGAAGGTTTTGGGCAAGTATCGAAATTGACTGGCCTTGAGTCTTTGGGGATCAATATTGAAATGGTGGGCGACATTGATTTTTCGCCGTTGAAAACGCTGCCGCGATTAAAAGAGATTCACTTCACGCAATGGTCGGGGCTGACACGGGAGCAATTCACCGAATTGTCCAAAGCGCTGCCTGATGTCAAGATTTATTCAGAAACCCACTCCAGCGGTTAGCAGAAAGTTGCATCGGATCGGGAATGCGCGGTGAGCTTGTTTCGCTCGGCAATGTCAGTACCCGGCCCGCTTATCACTTACGTTAGGTTGCAAACAACACATGCCCAACGTCGGACGAATCCACGCGAGCGAGTCACGAATGCGCCGATTTTCAATCCTGCGTGCGGCGTATGTTCTGTCGTGGGTTGTTGCGATTACATCATTTGGAACTCCAGCAGTGCAAGGGCAGGAGCGGGAGTCGGGATCGTCTGTTCAACCAATTCGGCTGAGCTTTCTGAACCTCAACCTTTTGCAGGGTGGCTACCCGGCACGCGAAATCGGCAGTACTTCACCGCTTTATCGCAAACCTCGACATCAGGACATTGCCAACCTGATTTTGCAGGTGAAAGCCGATATTGTTGGGACAACAGAGCCAAGTTCGATCGATCGTGATCAGATTCTGATCGAATTACAAAAGAGTGATACGAAATGGAATAGATTCGGCAAAGTCTATTCGCGGTTTCCGGTTTCGGCCGATCCGTTGAATCCGAAAAACTTGAGTCGCGATTCGTTCGCGCATCGTGTCGAGGTGGATGACGGAAGGTTTGTCTACATTCACGTGGCGCATTGGTGGCCGAGCAATGGCTATGGGCCGGATGTTGTTATGAAGCATGTTCAAGCAG
>JAPOKD010000180.1 GCA_029977825.1 Planctomycetota bacterium
GTAGCAGGAATATGCTTCGGCGATGAGGGAAATCGCTTCCCAGCGTGACGTGCGAGGAGACTTCGATCCGTGAAAGCAGCCATCAAGGCAACCAGATCTTTGACTTGCTGATCGGTGAGCTTCAGGTTGCCCATGTCTTCCCGATTTACCGTCTCAGGGAAGTCCGTGGCTCCCCAGCGTTGAGGCTCCAGATCTCTCTTATTATAGAACTCCATCACCTCTTGTAGAGTTTTGATCGAACCATTGTGCATGTACGGTGCAGTCAACTCGACATTTCGCAAGGAGGGTGCACGAAACTGACCCATCCCCTCAGCACCAATTTTCGCTCCCAATCCGGCGTCTTTTTCACCCCGTGATGGAACCCCCAAATTGTCATAGCCAAAATCGCTCAACAGAGCCGGTGTCCACCCGGTTGGTGTCAAAAAGTGACAGTCTGCACACTTGCCATCTCCTTGAAAAACCTTCAGTCCGCGAAGCTCTGCAGCCGACAACGCTCCTTTATCTCCTGCCAGATAGTCATCTATTCTTGCATCGAAAGGTCGAAACATCGGCTCCTTGAGAAACTCCACCAATGCACGAAAAGCATGGTAGGTCAATTGGCTGTCATCATTCCAACGCTCGGCACCGATCCACTCTTTGAGATCCCTCGCATATGCAGAGCGGCGTAACCGGGCAGCCAGCCCTGCGACGTTCGGCAAATTCATTTCAGCAGGATCAAAAAAAGGTTGCTGCACCTGCTCGAATAAGTCTCTAGCTCGACCATCATGAAACAGACCACCCTCATAAGCATAAACCTCATTTCCGTCTTTGGTGAATAGATCCTCATACGCAAAACTGGGAATCAACGCGGCGTACATCAATGACGGCGCGTTTCGTCTACCCTGGCGGCCCTTGACTGCACCGGGTGAAACCGAACGAGTATCTGCGAACGCGGCTGAAGGAAGATGGCAGGAAACACACGCTTGTCCTGCAGGTCGCGATAAACCAGTATCCAAAAAGATTTTCTGTCCAATCTTTGCCGCGGTGGAAACACTCCCCGTCTGTCTATCACCTCCAAAGGTGGCTGCTTCAATAGCGGTAACCCCGAGCGGTCGCCAACAGAGTATCACCAACGCAGTACTGAAGAAAAAGGAATGGTAAAACGGAAAATTCATCGACTTCGCAAAGAGCTTTGAGTGACTGGTTTTCTGAACCGATTCATGCATTCACATCCGTGCTTACACGCGACGAAACCCAAGTTCCCCGATGCTAGACTTCGGGGATACGTTTCGTGGCATCACCGAACTGACTCAATTTGACTCCCATCTTATCCATCATGCTGAGATACAGACGGCATATCTGTCGATCCGATTCACCAGAATAGTCGAGGTTCTGACCACCTTTGATTTGCCCACCTGCAGAGCCAACCATGACGACAGGTAACCGAGTGGCATCATGATTACCAGTCAGCATGCTTGAACAAAGCATAATCATGGAGTTGTCGAGCGCAGTACGTTCACCCTCCTGAATCGAATCCAGACGCTTTGCAATGTATCCGACCTGTTCGAGGAAGAACTGATTCACTTTCAGCCAGTCTTCTGAATCAGTGTGAGACAGCAGGTGATGGATCATGTAATCGACGCCCAGATGTGGAAAGCGTAAGGTCCCATGATCATTATTAAGTTTCAGGGTACAAATGCGCGTGGTGTCGGTCTGAAATGCCAACACAAGGATGTCGCACATCAACCGCATGTGCTCAACAATGTCCTGTGGATAACCATCAGCAGGTCGCGGCAGATTCGGCTCCGACAACGTGGGTCGCCAACCTTGTAACTCACCCTTCTGCCCGGCTCGCTCAATCCGTTTTTCGACTTCCCGTACCGAGTTCAGGTATTCGTCAAGTTTCTGTCGATCAGAATGGCTAATACGACCCCGAACATCACTTGCATCCTGCAAGATAGCGTCGACAACGCTTCGATCACTGCGACCGGCGGGTTCTTTGAAAAGCTGATCAAACGCAAGAGCCGGATAGACTTCCAGTGGTGTCGGTGACGTTGGACTGCTCCACGAGATGTGCGAACTGTACAACATCGAGTAATTCTTGTGCACCGATGGATTGGCCTTCTCGCAGCCCAGAATCAGGCTAGGCAACTTTGTGCGCTGCCCGATTCTTTGGGCAACCACCTGATCCATACTAGTTCCGGAACGTATCGTACCACCGGATGACAAAGGAGCTCCAGACAACAAATTTCCGGTTTGTGAGCTATGAATATTTCCTTTCAAGGCCTCTGCGTTGTAAAGGCCATTAATAAAGACCATCCGATCACGAAACGCCTCAATCGGTTTTAGAACCTTACCGAGTTCCATTTCGCTCCCAGTTCCACGCGCCCACCATTCTTTGGAATGGTACCCACAGCCAGAAAACAACACGGCCATTCTTACGGGTGCTGTTTCCTGTCTGTCTTTTGACTCATTGCCACCCTTGTGCTCGTTTCCCGCAATCTCATTGCCGAAACTATTGATGGATTCCATCCATGGCAACGCCATCGTAACACCCAACCCGTGCAGCATCCGGCGTCGGCTCAATCTATGACTTTTCATCATGCGTTCCTTTAAGGTTGAACATCGCTTTGCTGGTCACGAATCTGACGAAACTGTGGGCTATTGATAATCGCTCGAATCGCGATCTCAACCCGAAAGTCTTCCGTCGCCAATGTCTGTTGTATCTCATCCAGCAGAGGCTCATCTGATAGCAGCACCTGGCGACCAAGCGAGAACCCGAGCAACTTTCGGCAGAACTGCCGGACAACGTCTTCAATCCGATCTTCACGCAAGTATTGTCGAAGTTCCCGTGCACCGCCAATCACCTTCCCATCGAACAGGGTTGCGTTGGTATCAACGTCTGAATCGCGTCTCGCTCCCATAGCATCATACCCTTCAAGCGCGAAACCAAATGGGTCAATGTGAGCATGACACTTCGCACAGGCTGCCACGGCACTGTGCTTCTCTATTAATTGTCGAGAAGTCAGCCCCTCAGGCAACTGTTCCGGCAACACCGGAACATCAGCCGGTGGCTTTGGCAGTTGCTCTCCCAGCAGCGTTTCGTAAACCCAGTTACCCCGCAAAATCGGGCTGGTCCGCGACGCACCTGACTGGCTTGATAAAACCGTCGCCATGCCCAACACCCCTCCACGTCCCTTGGAACGCGTACCTTCGAATCTTCGCCAAGTCGCCTCATCTGCATGATCTACATCATTGCCCTGAGTTGTATCCCAATCGAGTCCATAGTGTTTCGCCAACGGTTGGTCCAGGAAAGTATGATCTGCGTCAACCAAATCCCGAAGTGACCCGTTATTTTGAAACATATCCTCAAAGAACCGTATTGTTTCCCCGTACATGCTACGTCTTAGTGTCGCAAACTCCGGATACAGCTTTTCGTTTTTATCATCATTCTGGTCAAAGTCTCGCACATGCAACCACTGGCAGGCAAATTGCGGTGCAAGGCGCTTCGCACGAGGGTCTTGTAACATTCGGCTCACTTGCTGAGCCATCACTTTCCTTTCTTGCAGTTTTCCACTGCGCCCCAAATCCAATAATTGCTGATCTGGTATCGATGACCATAAAAAGAAACTGAGCCTCGATGCCAACGCCTCGCCTTCAACATCCGATTGACCAGTACCCACACTTGGTGACTCAAGTTTGTAAAGAAACTCTGGCGCTGTCAAAATACGGGCCAATAACGCTTGAAGCGCACGGGAATGCTGCATCCCTTCGCGCCTCAGGCGATGGTAAAAATCGAGTAGTTGCTGCTGGGATGATGTTTCAAGTCGGTGGCGCCAAGCGCGGGCCGCAAATTGCATGACCTTTTGAAGTTGCAGCGGTTCTGATTTGATTTTGCGTTTTCTAAATTCTTCAGCCCGACGATTGATCGGGGCTCTCAGCGGTTCAAACGCGATTACCAGATCGGGGCGATCTTGAGTTGCAAATTCCGATATCTGCTCAAATGAAACAGCCAGTTTCAGTGGCTCATCACTGACAAATAACATCTCATCCCAGAGCCGATCCAACTCGCTTTGTTCTTCCGAAGTAAGCATCAAGTGGGACAGATAATCATCCTCTCGGTGAAATAGTCTCAAGGTCACCACTTCATCCACAGGGACAATGCGCGAATAGCACAAAGCCGGTGGAAAAACAGCACCGAAAGACTTCACCGAGGACCTGATCTGCTCGCCCGTCGAGCCATCGGGATGCACCAAAAAGCTGCCACCAAAATCAAGCTCCGGATCCTCAACCGCGTTCGCATGAACCTTGACTTGAACAGTTCCCTGCACACCACTGGTTGCATGCAGTTTCGCAGTAGTCACGAATTCGCTGGCGTTCAATTCAGCGGGAATAGCGATATGGATGGTTGAAGTGCCCCGAGTGCACAAATCTTGGGGTTGCAAATCTGCAACATCCGGATGTGTACCAAACGGCAGTGCATTCCCGGCGCCGGGTTTTTGCGTGTCAGTCTGTTTCAAAGAAGATTTCCCCAGACTCAACCACTGCAGTGGTCCCCGCCAACTCAAAACTTGCAGGCGCAGTTCCTGGTCAGCCGCAGAAAGTGTCTCGTGCTCGTTGGTTGTGACCACCCGCTGAACTGCTGCCGCTAGTTCCTTCAAATCATCCTGTTTGCCTGTGTCTGGTTTTTCCATCCACAGGATGGCCTGCTCGCGCCACGCCGCCAAAGCCGAGCCATCTGGTATCTGTAATCCCTGTTCTGGATTACTTTGTCCAAAATTCCACACCTCTTCATGGCCAAACGTATCCGCCATCGGGTTACCTTCGTGCACACGACCTACCACCTGATCACTTAAACACCAGGTTCGTTTCTCCCCTTCCTGCTCGACCAGCTTCAAGTCCACATGCGTTGTATCGCAACTGTGATTGTTGTCTCTGGGAAGAATCTGCAAAGCAATCACATCACCTACGGCCAGATTCAGCGTTTGCATGCTAGCCCAGCTATCATGACCACCATTTTCGATGAGTCCTTCCGCGACAAGCCGGGTTCCCCATTTAGTGCGCTGTTCGATCCTCCAACCCGCTCCGTTCCCGCACTTGTTATCCGCATCAGCGACAGAAAAACTCACTTCCAGAGGCCCTGATACTGGACTTTTCCACGCGACCTCAGCGGCGCTGGTTGGTGATGGATGCACCACGATTGAACGCGGTGGAATGGTAAGTGTCAAAAAACTGACACTCTCGTTTGAACGATTCGCCAAGATGCTTGGAGTTTCAAAAGATCCCCAGCCATTAATCGCATCGTACCCCTGGACCTTTGACAGAGGTTGTGTAAACAAACCCGAGATTCTGCGTGTGTCCGCGCGTTTCAAGCCGGCTACAGCAAACCAGTTTGCCAATAAGGTACGGTTCAACCCGCGCGGATCAGGTTCTTCATCTTTCGTTGGATGAGCAGGGAGTGGTTCATCCATTATCTTCAGCATCTGCGCGAGATATCTGGAAGTCTGCTTGAGTTCACTCTGCTGCAGCGAGCGTACTTTAGCACTCAAACTCTTCACATCCCTCAGCATGATCGATGTCGGACTGCCACCTGAATCCGATTTTATCAACAGGCGAGGCTCTCTCCAAAGCACGTAATCATGCGCATCTCCGTCGCCCAGATCATGAGCTGTCAAAGTGACTTGTATTACATTACCGTCATCTGCTCCGGCTAACGGCAAACGCAATTCCTGCTCAGCGACAACCGGAACGACTGGTTCCATCCACCGTTGTGGACCACCCTGTCGACCGATGTGGCCAATCGAATTGAACTTCCAGAATCCATCTTGAGCCTGTTTGACTTTGCTCAGCAATGACTCAACATTGTCAGCCGTTGCCTGCTGGAAGGATTTTCGAAATTGTCTGACCAAAAAAGAATCGGATTCCGAATTGGCAAGCATCCTCCAGATCGTGGAAAGATAACGAGGATTCAACCCGCGTTTTAACGCAACTCGCTCAAGCGTGGTGTTTCCCTGCTTCAATTCCTCACGGCTTTCCACCACGGCGTGCAGGTATTTTCGAATTGGAAGCATACCTCCCTGATTCGTCTGAAATTTGATTCCCTGCAAATCGACTGCTGTACCACCGCCATCAGCCGTATAACGCCGATAGAAAGCTTGTATTTCTGACAACTTTTCATTGGTGCGATCTCGTTGAGTCGTTGATGGACTGAACTCAATTCCCGTGGGCAGCAACACCAGGTGCTCCGCCACTCGTTTCGCCGAATCCAGGTACTTTTGAAACAGCGATGGGGACATCGCCTGCCCGCTTCCAACATTGGTGAATCCTTCACCAGCTGCGCCATCGACAGGGAAACCTTGAGTTGGGTTCAGTGAAGCCAATCCCGTCAAGTCACGAAGCACGTATTCATATTCAGCGTTGCTCAAACGCCGCAACGGCACGGGTCCGGGATCTCCGGCACTCGCAGCTGCCTCAGCTTTCAAAAACAGGTTGGTCCAGGAGATCAATCGCTTTCGATCAGTATCATCGGGTTGCTCAGCCTCGGGCGGTGGCATTTGCCGACTTTCCAGCACACTGCGCACCTTCAGCCAGACATCAATCTTGTCACGCGCCTGTCCAATTGTTTTCATTTGTTCAAAATTGATGTCGCCTTCAGGAGATTCCTCGCCGTGGCAGCTTCCACAATGATTCTTTATCAGCGAAAGTGTTCTTGCATCCAGCACGTTGGCGTCCAACGGTACTTCCTGAGCGGCAAGCGCATGACACGTGCATAGAACAATGGCACAGGAAATGGAACCCACGAGTACTAGCAGCTTGCCTGAAAACCTTCGCTTACTCGGATGCTGCTTTTGATCGCGAGTGATGGTGGACACTACCCATGATGAAATCTGCCTTAGCATCTTCTCAACTACCATCAGATCGTTCGTCGGCTTATACCATGATTGCTGTTTCAACAATGACTGTGGTGGACCTGTTCTACTGATCGGCCCACAACATCGGTCAACAACAAGTTCCATGATACGAACTGTCTCTGCCATCCTTAGCTGACGGTTGACCGAACTTCCCGCACTCTGTCGCGGAAAGAGAATAGTTTAACAGTTCACAAAGTCGACTGTGATCGTAAAAACAGACCCTGATTTTCTTTTCTGCATCAATAGAAAATCGGCAGTTTACATATGGAATCGCTGCGTAACGAACGAGCGTTCAAAGTCACCTCGAGCTCCGCGGACGGCAGCGGTGCGGGAAGATTTTCGGGTGCAGTATTTTTATTTTCCGATTCCATCGATTCACTTTCCGTGGGTACGACGCGAATGACACGATCGGGAGCTCTCCCTGATTTTGGGCCCAAGTAGTTTTCCAGAAGCACTTTTGTCTCGGCGAACCCAGGGGTGGCAGTGATGTACCGGAGTTCCGGATTTGCAATGACCCCATCGTAATGTGACAGAAGTTCTTGCAACTCTGCAATCTTGCCGCCAGCCATCAAAGATGGCAACAGAAGAGGCCCAAGATACTCGAGCCAGGCTTCACCATACTCGCTGGCAGCCAAGCCATTGGCGAGCTGCTGTACAACCCTGTTCAACTCACGATCCGCTGGGACAGCATCAGCTAAAATGGATGAACCACTACGACGGATCGGCTCTACCGTATTGAAACCATAGAGCTCCTCGATCACGGTCGGTGTCAAAGTTTGCGGCATTCGAGGTGCTCGATATCGCCCTGGATACTTGCTGTCATAGCGGTATCGTTCTCGAAAATAGGGATCCTTCAACAGATCAGGGGCTTCAAAACTGCCATAGCGGTACGGATCGTAGCCGTAACCATCAAAGCGGTAGGGATCCAGATACCCATAGCCGCCAAAACCGGGATAGTACCCAAAGCCAGGATAAGCACCGATTCCGACGCTGATATTCAAACCAGAGGATCTCTTGTAAGAACGGTACGAGTCTTCGATTTTCGCAGCTTGTCGGTGACTGTCATACCTCTGGAGCTTCGCACCACGACTTGACTGGTGACGTCGTCCAAACAGAAGTTGTGCTTCCACATCCGTACCATGAAAGACACAGATACTGACAACGGTGGTCATCAAAAAACGCAACATGCAATACTCTCCACTCTCCGGCAATTCAAAGAATTCGAACTGCTGAACTCTAGGACGCCCTGAGCCGTCTTGAGTGAGTTTGAGTCAGTTTTATCAAACCTGTTCTGCCCTAATCCCTACAATAGGAACAAGCTGACTGTTCATACTGGTGTCACCTGAATCCTATCGAGCGAATTGGGCTTGCTTACCCATCGCAAGTTGAGCAACTGCGTCAGTTACATCCATAGGTTGCGATATACCGCATGTGATATTCGTTGCTACCATGAAGCGGAAGCATATGCACTCCCGAACCCGATCAAATATCTGACATGAAATCACTTTCAACATTCGTTTTGCTTCTTTTCGTCCAACTCACTGCGCATGCTGACGTACGTCTGCCAACGCTGTTCAGCAACCAGATGGTGCTGCAACAAAAAACTGACAATACCATTTGGGGATTCGCTGATCCGGGTGAAAGTATCACCATCGAAGCCAGTTGGGGTAGCACGGTTACGACCAAAACCAATGTCGACGGGAAGTGGCAAGTGCTGCTGACAACACCGTCGCACGGCATTGATCATTCACTTACCATCCGTGGTAATAATACAATTACGCTTGAGGATATTGCCATTGGGGAAGTCTGGCTGTGTGTTGGCCAATCCAACATGGGCTGGGCGCTGGGCAACTGCTTTGATGCTGAGAAAGAAGCCGCACAGGCAAATGCACCGAATCTAAGAATTTTCAGTTCCTCGCGAGAACACTGGCATCACCCACTGAGTGAATCCCGCGACCTGCTTGCGACGTGGGTCACCTGCACACCAGCCACAGCCGCGAGGACCTCAGCGGTCTCTTA
>JAPOKD010000219.1 GCA_029977825.1 Planctomycetota bacterium
ATTCACGGCTTTTTCGTTTTTCCAGCGTTCACGTCCTTGGGTGATTCAATCAATTGAACTGCCTGATCAGCAAATCGTTGTCCGAGAGTCACATAACCATCAGCGGAGTAATGCAAATCATCTTTGATAGTTTTTCCCTTTCGATTTTTTCCATCGTTCAGGTCATCCGTATTCACCCAAACACAGTTTGGGGTTTTCTCGGCCAGCATCACCTGCTGCTTACGCACCATCGTCCAGTGTGGGTAACGCTTATTTTCCATATCGAAATCGCTCAGGCGACCAATTACAAAATTCAAGTCATCACGCCTCAGGTCGGCGGCGAGTTGTTCAAACAGACCATTCAAGCTGGCACCATAGACTTCGCCATGTCGCTCATTTGCATCTCGCTCTCCCTGCATCCACACAAAAGTTACTGTTTTGATACTCCGATCCGTTTTACTGAGTTCATCCCTGACTTTCTGCATCAGGCGATCATACAGGTCGCCCGTCTTGTCCGGACGAATCCCATCAGCTGATTTCCAGTCCTTGTACCATCGGCGTATGGGCTGACCACCATGTGCGTCTTTAACAACCAGCACACGCTCTTTCCCAAACGCCTTTTCAACTGCTGGTGTAAACGACTCCTCAGGCCTCATCCCTGCCATATTCGATTGACCAGAGAGAATAAAAAGATGCAACCCTGCGTCCTGATTGTCGGCATGGACCAGACACGCGTTGCTCACGAAAACACCAAACCACATACCAAGTAGCAACAAACGGAATGCAGATTTTGAACCTGTCAGGGATTTTCGAGTGCAGGCTATGGTCGCAAGACTGATCCACGATGCAGTGTGATTACTATTAGTGAGGGATTCCATTGATGCACTCTCTCTTATGATTGTGTGTGCTTTACCGGTAGACGAAATACCACGTTCGAAAACTACTGGCTATCAAGCAACTGGTTTTTGGTCAGACGCTGCAAGCGTTGCCGAAGGCTACCAACCGCCAAGCTACCATCTGCAGGATGGACCTGAATGGCGTACAACCAGGAATCATTGACACTGATTTCCGCGGTCACCTCCATTGTATCAGGATTGATGATACGCACAGTTCCGTCATCACAAGCGACTGCTAGCCACGTCCCCTGCATTCCCCATGTCACGGCGAGAGGCACAGCATCAATTCGGCAGAATCGAACCAGCCGACCGATGGTCGGTTGCCACAGTCTGACGGTCCGATCATTGCCGACCGAAGCCATGGTTGGCAACTTGCCGGCTGCAGTATCGTCGTCTGGATACTGGCTCTGCATTTTCAAATCATTCACCGCCCGCGTGTGATTATTCAGGGTTCGGACCAACTCACCAGTTCCTACTTTCCAAACCCTGATATTCTGATCAAGTGCACCACTGACAATCAGGCTACCACCAGCCATCACCTGTATCGAAGTGACTCCCTTGGAATGCCCTTTGAGACGTCGAATGGGCTTATCCACACCCAAATTCCAGATAGCAATTTCGTGATCAAGGCTGCCCGTGGCAAAGGTTTTGTCATCAATCCATGCGACTGACTGGACCGTATCATCGTGTCCCTCATGAACAGCAAGCACGTCCCCCTGGGGCCAGGACCGAATCTCAACCACTCCCGACTCCGCAGGTGTCCCACCCGCGACAGCCAATGTCTTGCCATCTGGCGAAAATGCCAGACACTGAATCGAAACCAAAGAACTGGGTACCGTTCTTTTCACCCGCAAACTTGGCCATTCATACACGGTCATGTAGGACTGCGATGAAGCAATGATCGAATCACCCGCCGAATCGAAAACCAGCGACGTGATGGGTGGCTCCACAGCGAGCGCTGGATGTGCCATCACAAAAAACAACCAGCAGAAAGAATGCTGAATCAACCGCCGCGGGCGTCTTTCCCGTACAGTACAGAGCATCAGGCATTTAGCCGACCCAGTCGCACTTGGAATCACTTTCGAACGTCGAGGGAAGTGAATCATGCAATTAGCTCTGATACAGGCTCAGCTTCATAGGGTGAAACCCGCACAGGCCGACCATCATCAGTGTGAAATTCCCTTTTTGGATTGATGCCCAACAGGGTGTAGATGGTAGCGGCCAAATCAGAAGGTGTCACGGGTCGATCCCGAGGGGATTCGCCAACCGAATCGCTTCCCCCAATCACCTGACCACCAGCAACGCCTCCACCAGCCAGCAGCACACTGAAAACACGTGGCCAATGATCTCGTCCACCTCGGGTATTGAGTTTCGGAGTTCGCCCGAACTCGCCCATCACAACGACAAGTGTTTCATCCAGCATTGCTCGCTGGTCCAGATCCCAAATCAGTGCTGACAGCGCATGATCAAGCGAAGGTATCAGACCGACACCTACCTTCGCCCCTGCAAATCCATCCTTGAGCCGAACCTGCAACTGTTCGTGCGTATCCCAACCCCGATTATTAACGGTCACAAACGGCACGCCTCTTTCTACTAACCGGCGTGCAAGCAGACAGCTCTGGCCAATCGATTTTCCACCATACTTTTGCCGAAGTGATTCAGGCTCCTCCTTGAGTCGAAAAGCGCGTTTGGCATCTTCCGATGCAATCAGCTGATACGCCCGCTCTAAATCGGGGTCAGATAACTGATTTCGATTCGTGGACTTGTTTTCCTCAAAAGCGTTTAAAGCAGCAACAAATTGCCTTCGACGATCGAGGCGAGTCAAGTTCAGCCCCTGAAAGAAATCGAGATCACGAACAGCAAAGTCGGGCCTCGAAGGATCACCACCAACAGAAAATGGCCGAGTGGCTGCCGGCAAATATCCACCGCCGGTCAAAAGACTTCCACCCACACGGAAATTCGGAACTGCAATATTGGAAGGCAAGACACCCGACCCACCATACAACTGGGACACAACCGCACCGTAGGCTGGATATTCCAGCACGGGTGTGGGCTTGTAACCAGTCATCAAATAATGCGTGCCGAAGTTGTGCTCTCCCAACGGCGACGTCATGGATCGGACTATCGCAAGCTGATTCATGGCAACTGCTGTTTTAGGCAAACATTCGCTGAACCGTACCCCGGGAATCGTCGTGGCAATTGTTTGCAGAGGTCCCCGCACTTCCAACGGTGCCTCAGGTTTTGGATCAAACGTCTCTAGATGGCTGGGCCCGCCATCGAGCCAGACAAGAATACAAGACTTTGCTTTCCTCAACGGTTCATTTTCAGCGGCCCACCCTCGTTGACTTTGCAGATAGTCTCCCATCCCCAACCCGAACGCGGTCAAACCACCCACCTTGATGAGCTCTCGCCGCCGTACTCCATCACATGTCCACTCGTCACTCGGTCTTGCTTTACTCATGATCCGGTACACTTTGCTGTCAATTCATAACTGGATTCAGATTGACAAGAGAATGACCCGTCGGAAATTCCATGCCATACAAGGGGATGATAGGCTGTCACCATGGTTACGCCTCAATGATTGGTCACGAACTCTTTGCAGGTCAACAGGCTCCAGACAAAATCTTCGAGTAGATTCCTTCTATCACCACGGCTTTCGTTCAATTGTTGGCTCCAGAATTGCCGCTCAGTTTCCGTCACCGTCCTCGACAACGCTGCACGATAGAACTCATCAACAATGGCCTCGTTGGTCTTACCCGCAGCGATCAGATGCGAAAGCCGCCCATGGTCAGAAGCAATCCGTTGATTCAAGATCGGACCATTGAAAAGATGTAGTTTCAGTGTCAGCCCCCCAGTGCCGGCAAACGAAATGGGTAACTCGCAACTCTTTTCGCGTGCACATCTGCCGAGCGCATCGAGTGTCTCTGACTCTACTTGCGGAGTCGCGAGTGTCACCGCGCGCGTTCCCAAAGGTTTTTCGCCGTAGAGTTCAGGAATTCCCAGTACATCTGAGATGGCATCTGCCAAGACCTCCGGCTCCAGTTGCTGGCCAATCCGGTGAGAGTAATAACGAACATCACTTTCGTTACCACGACTCGACTGACTGCTCCGCGCGTAAGCATGACTGACAGCGATCAGACGCAAGGTATGCCGGAGATCAAATCCATGCTCAACGAAATCATCCGCCAGCTCTTTCAGCAATTTCGGGTGTGTTGCAGGGTTGGTCGCTCGCAGATCATCTGCTGGCTCAACCAGTCCACGCCCCATCATCGTTTGCCACAGCCGATTTACAATCGCTCGCGCGAAGTAGGGGTTTTGGTCAGCGACCAACCAGTCAGCAAACGCATTCAAAGGTTCATCAGTGTCGCCAACAAACATTGCACCGGGAATCCGGGGGATCGCATTCTTCCCCGTTTTTGGATGCATTACCTGTCCGTTGTCCGTTAACTCAACCGTCCGTCCCGAACGAATCCTGGCAAACACTGCAGCCAATCCGTGGTAATCATCTTGAGTCCAACGGTCCAGTGGGTGGTCATGGCAATTGGCACAACGCAATCGAGTGCCCATGAACAATTCGCTGGCAAACTCAGCTTGCTCCCGTGGCCCGCCAACCGTGCGATAAAAATTCGCTGGACCAACCTGATGCGTATCCCCTTTGGCCGTCAAGAGTTGTTTTGCAATGACGTCGTAACCAACATTTCCAGCAATTTGTCGCTGCAACCACTGATGATATCGCTGGGCACCGATTTCATTGCCTGGCTGAGCATGAATCCGAAACAATTTGGCCAACTGCAAGGTCCAATATTCTGTAAATTCATCGGACTTCAACAGACGGTCAATCAGATCCTCGCGGCGTCTGGATTCATCATCAGCAAAAAATGCCTGGAAGGACGCTGTATCAGGTAATCGCCCTGTCAAATCCAAAGTAACTCGCCGCAAAAACACAGTATCTCCGGCATCTTTGGACAGCGGTATGCCAAGCTTGGTGAGCAAGTTGTTAACCGCCCTATCGATGAACTGTTTTTGCTCGAAAACCTGCTTCTGATCGTCAATATCATCCTGCGCCGTTGGAAGACGAAACGGCGACACGATTTCAACTGGCCTGACCTGACTCAGATAGCGTGCGATGACAATATGCCTTCCGTCGCGAAGCACCTGCAAGTTGGCTGTCTGGGCATTGATCCTGATGGCGGCCGTATCTTCAGGAGTGAAAACCGTCTCGCGAGTCACATCCCGAACAGAGCCATCTGAAAAGTGGGCGACGGCTTTCAGGTTCAGTCGCTCATTTGGATCACTTATCACAGCTGAAGATGGTGACACCTCCAACCGTGAAAAATGTGGTCGCTGCTTCAAGTCATGTTGCCTCGCACCAGTTTGAATCCACTGTGTCAAACGTGCTGCAGATTCTGATTCCGGATCAAGCCGGAATCCACCGCCATGTTCCATCGCCTCGGTAGGCTTCATCAACAACAAACTCTGCTCTGGCTCGAGCAGATTCACCCTTCGACCCTTGAGCTCCAAAACAATTGCACGATAGTCTGCAACTGGATCGCTGCCGTACAAAGACAGTTTGAATCCGCCACGCCCGATCGCTGCACCATGACACGCACCAGTATTGCATCCAGCCTTGGTCAAAACTGGAATTACATCATGGTCAAAATCAATACCTGCGACCGAGTCGACAGGCAGTACCGCAACAAAAAGCATCCACCAAGGGAACACCACTCACTCCTGTTCTGACGCGGCATTTGCTGGATCACGTTTTTCACGACTCTCAGCTTTGTATTTCTGATGCCAATCCTGTAACACCTTCTGCGCTTCGGGCGTTCCATAGTTTTTCAAACGACCAGAATTGACAACCGTTGCTGCGATGCGAGCCAAATCGTTTTTTGCCTTCTCATTTTTGGCAACATATTTCTCAACTTCACCAGCGGCCTTGCGAACTTGTTCGTCTGTCGCCTGTTTGCTGATAACACCTCGCAACAGTGTCATGAGTTTTGGATCACGTTGGGTGTTTTGTGCATCATTTCCGGAACGCGCATTTGGCTTGCCGCGCGTCATCCGCGAACGACCAGCATATCGTGCTTCAAGTTCATCCATGGATGGAACCTTGCCGCCACCAGAAACGGCGGCAACTGATTCAAGAATGGCAGGCCCATCCACCTGCAATTGCGGCTGGACGAGTGCAAAGTTTCCCGTAACCTTTCCTTGGTCTGCGACCAGAACGGTCACAATCACATTGCGGTTGAGTCCATAGGATCCTGGCCCTTCTTTGCCTTCCATGAACATCCCGTACTTCACGTTTTCACTAAACAGACGCTGGACATTCTTTGACCACTTCGCCGTTTCCGTAGCATCATCAGTCAGGAACACGACCGCAACATTCATTCCCTTGTCTATCCGCTCTGCTGAGAATTTCGTCACCGCCCTCATCAATCCAAATCCCGGCCTAGTCAGCTCGTGAATGAATACAAGAACAATAGGCTGCCCCTTGGCGTCACTAACAGGATTGAAAACTTCTCCCGCAGATTCACCCGCGAGGGAAGTGACTTCAAAAGCTGGCAATGCTTCTCCAACCTGCGGACCAGAGAACACAGGATCACTCGCTTTCCCATCAATCTCCTGCGCGACAACAGGCAATCCAGACTGCGTCATCACAACAGCAAAGGAAACGACGAGAAAAATACGACAAAAATCAGGCATTCGAAATTCCTTCATAAAAACGTGAGCTGGCGAGTTGCTCCATTGTGGCAGAGACAAAATGATCTTGCTGCCCCGAGGCAAAAGAAAGGGGAAATAGTTGCAACACGCAGTTCAACAACCCATCGACACAGGAACATTGAGACGGAGACCCCAAATCACCGGACTTGCCCAAGCATGAGGCTACCAGAAGAAAGCCTCATTGGCAGCCGTTTTCCATGGTAGCCACGCTCTGTCGCGAATCCACTTCCCCAGTCCTACTCCGGGTGCAAATGTTGATCGCAGCTTCTGATTTCTGCTTTTCTTTCTGCATGTTGGATCCTGTTAACACAGCCAGCTAGTGAACATCAGTTGACGCAGTTCAGACAGACACGCCCGAACAGGGCTCAACACGGGGTTTTAATCGATTAGGTAAGCCATAAGGACGAACCGCACGCTCAGTTACACAAAGATACCGGAAAGCCATTCTTCCGTACGCACTTGGCTGCGATACTAGATTTATTCGGGAAAGTCAGGTACTGACTGTGCCGGATAAACCTCAAGAATCAGCCCTCGCCTTGCGCCAAGCAACTCACCAACGACGACCGCAAAACTGCTCAGCACGGCATGAGTGCAGCACGAGTACATTTGATGCCGATTCGTGATCCAAGCTGAACTGATGGGTAACAGGTGGCAATGATTGTTCCCAGTGAACCATCGCCACAGCAGAAAACAAATTCACCTAAACAACCTTCCGAAGAAGGCAAACGACCATGTGGATCAAGACAGCAGTTGTCATTACGGCAATTACGGCAATCGCGGCCGCAGCCATTCCATTCTTGCAGCAACAGGATGGTAATGCCGCTGACAAATCGCTCATGACTTACAAAGTCAGCCGGGGTGACCTCAATGTGACCGTAACCGAAAACGGAATGCTGGAGAGTTCCAATAACGAAGAGATCAAATGCATGGTGAAAGGTGGCAGCACTGTACTTTGGGTCATTGAAACGGGCACGATCGTGGAGGCGGGTGAAGAACTGGTTCGCATGGACACATCGTTGATCGAAGACAACATTACCCAGCAACAGATCGCTTATGAACGTGCAGTTGCCAATGAGATCATTGCCCAGAGTGAAGTAGATGTTGCAAAGACCAACATTGAGGAGTATCTCAACGGCACTTATCTGGAAGAACGCAACACGATTGAAAAGTCAATTTTCGACTCTGAAGAGATGGTCAAGAAGCGACAACTAGCGTTTGAATCCTCTCTACGGCTTGCATCCAAAGGTATGTTCGGTTCACTTCAAATGGAGAGTGAGCAATATGCAGTCGACTCAGCACGCAAAGACCTTGAACTGCAAAAGAGCAAGCTCGAGACGCTTGACCGTTACAAGAAGAAGAAGACTCTGCAGCAGTTACAAAGCGCGCTCGATGCGGCAGCGGCGAGACTGGCTGCCGAAAAAGCATCACTGAAACTCGCAAAAGACAGGCTGGACCGTGACAAAGAGCAATTGACGAATTGTGTCATCACTGCCCCAGCCGAGGGCATGGTGATTTTTCCATCCGCAGCTGAGTGGAAAGAGACCCCTGACATCGAGGAAGGAGCACGAGTACGAGAACAGCAAACATTGCTTATGATTCCGGACACGAGCAAGATGCAGGTGAAGGTTGGAGTTCACGAATCCAAAGTGAGCCGGCTTCGTGTTGGCATGACCGCCAAGGTCGCTTTGCAAGATCTCGAGTTGACCGGG
>JAPOKD010000927.1 GCA_029977825.1 Planctomycetota bacterium
CCTCCGAAGGGATCGGCGTTACCACCTCCACCGAATGGGTCAGCGTTGCCGCCGCCACCTCCGCCGAAGGGATCATTGTTACCACCACCGGCACCGAAAGGATCTTTCTGTCCAGCACCGGAAGGATCATTTCCAACGGGCTGAGCTGGAGCTTGTGTTGGATCTGTTTCGGGAGTAGCTGTTTTAACCGTCTTCTTCGGTTCAGTGTGGGCGACCAACGTCGGTAGGTTGGCTCCTTCAGGTCGGATGCATTGCACATCTCCATCGTTGCTGACCAAGTAAAGGCGATCGGTCAAGTCGTTCACAATGAAATGTTGTGGATGAATGTCATTGAAGGTTGCCAGTTTCTTTCCTGTTTTTACATCCAGAACCACAAGCCCACCGCTCATCGTGGTCGCGTAGAGGCGTTGATCCAGTACCCCGAGCAACTCGCCAATGTTGGGCACCGATCCGTTCCATGTCTGTAGTCCGTTTTCAACACTGAGCGAAAACAGGTTGCCGTAACTGGAGCAAATCAGGACCTGCTCTTCGAAGACGAGTGGCCGTTTGTAAAAGGGTTCTGCAAGCGCGATGGCCCAGAGAACCTCACCTGTACCCCGTGCGCGTAACGCGCAAACCTGTCCTTGATCGGTTCCGTAGAAAAAGCGGTCTCCAGAGGCTGCAGCAATTCGCCCACTTGTGATTCCAGTAATCGATGCTTGTCCCATGAAAGTCTTATTTGGTTTTCTACGCATTTCACGCGGGTGGCTAAAACGCAACTCTGGTCCTCGAGAACCAGAAAGACTAGCAACATAAACGAAGCCTGCACTTGTTCCCCAGGCAATGCTTGATGAGTTGGGAGCCTTGGCTGGCATTGCAAGCGTAGTTCCTCGGACACGCATGCGGACAGGGACATGTTCGGGTTCATTAGGCCTAGGTACATGTAGAGAGTAACTTTCAATCCCACCGCCGATCAGTGGCACTACAGCAAAGCCACCCGAGTTCACTGCACCGAATGCTGGCGCGCCTTCCGCTCGTACTTCACGAAGAATCTTCCCATTTTCAGCATCGACTTGAATCAGATTGCCTCCGTTGACCACCGTGATGTATTGCTCATCGACACCCAGGTCCGAGAACGGAAATGAGGGGCGGCCGACTCTTTGTATCCAAATGGGCTCACCGGTCTCGGCATTGCGGCATTCCAGAAGTCCGTCACTGCCAATCGTGTACAGGTTTACCCGCGGTGATGTGATGACCTTCATTTCCGCATCGACGCCGCGTCTTTTCAAACGTCGAATTTCATTGCTGGCCAGCCGCTCTGCCTCTGCTCGACCGATGGGGGTGCCGTTGATTCCGATACGGTCGACTGGGATGCGAGCCAAGACGATTGTCTCAGGTTCCGCAGGAGTCGCCGGTGCGGTTGCGTCCGGAGTAGCCGCATCCGGGGGAACTGCTGTGGCAGGGTCTGCTGGCGGTGCGGGCTTTGGCGCTGTGATGATGACGTATTCGTGCGGTGCTTTCTCGTGCACGAAAAGCTGTTGATCGCGAATGGACTGTGCACCTGCAGGCACGTGTACCGGGCGCGTCCAAGCTTGGGCTAATCCCAAACTCGACAAGGCACCGGGGGTCATCAGCTCACCTGCCGAAACAGAAGTACAGTTGCAGGTCAAAACGATTATGGGGAAAAGGACCAACAAACGTTTCATGATGAATCGCTTCCTAAGGATGAGTGCGGCACCCGATGGGCGTCTGGAAAAGGGGCGTACCCCGACCCTCTATTCTAGTCGACTATCTGCATTTCAGCGAATCTTTGCTGAAACGCTGTTCAAACAGGTGGTTCGGCGGGTCCCGCTTTTGGAGCTATACCGGTTGATCCGGTATTTTTGCCGTAAATTCCGCACAATTTCGACACAGGCAGGGTGTCAATCACCCTCTTCAAATTGGGGACGTTGCTAAGCAAACCGGAATTGCACGATAATTCCGGCTGGTTTTCCGGTCGCTTTCTCTGTTCCTGAACAATTCGATGATCCCCATGAACTCCGCCCAGAAAAATATTTTGATGCTCGTAGGTGACTTCGTTGAAGATTACGAAGCGATGGTTCCCTTTCAGATTTTGCTCTGCGCGGGGCACCATGTTGCCACGGTTTGTCCCGGGAAAACTGCCGGTGAGACTGTGGCCACCGCCATTCATGACTTTGAAGGGCATCAAACCTACACGGAGAAACCTGGGCATCATTTCGCGGTGACGCACGACTTTGCGGGGATTAAACCAATTGAATACGACGCTTTGGTGATCCCCGGTGGGCGTGCCCCTGAATATTTGCGGCTCGATCCGCAGGTCATCGAGTTGGTTCAGCATTTTGGAAATGAAGGAAAACCGATCGCGGCGATCTGCCACGGCCCGCAGATTTTGGCTGCAGCAGGTCTTTTGAACGGTCGTCAATGCAGTTGTTACCCCGCGGTCGCCCCTGAAGTCGCCGCAGGAGGCGGTTCTTACGTGGAGCCCGACGCCACGATGGATTCCGCCCACGTCGATGGAAATCTGGTCACGGCTCCAGCTTGGCC
>JAPOKD010000962.1 GCA_029977825.1 Planctomycetota bacterium
CAATACAAACAGCATTCGCGCGGGTGAGACCCTGAAAATCATGGTGAGTGCAAATCCCGCGTCTGATTTCAAGCTGGAGATCTTCAGAACGGGGTATTACGGTGGCAAGGGCGCACGACTGATGAAGACCATTGATTCGCTGCATGCTTTCACGCAGCCGGATCCATCGGTTGGAGAGAACTACGCTCGGGAGTGCCAGTGGGAGCCGACACTTGAACTGGAAATTCCTGCTCACTGGCCCAGCGGTGTTTATCTGGGAAAGATGACCGCAGAAAAAAATGGCATTCAGAGTTATGTCATTTTCATCGTTCGTGATGACCGCCCATGCGACTTTCTTTTCCAGTGCAGCGATTTAACCTGGTCAGCCTACAATCGTTGGCCGATGGACTATTCGATCTACACAGACCATGACGACTGGACGAGCATTGGCGTGCCCAGTGGCACGGTTAGTTTTGATCGTCCCTACGGTCTCTTCACGCATCCGGTCAACCGGCTGAAAAACTCAGGCGGCAGCGGTGAGTATCTACCGTGGGAGTTTCCTCTTTCGTACTGGATGGAAAAACACGGGTACGACGTATCCTACATCTCCAACGTCGACACCCACAGCGACCCCGAAGGGCTGCTCCGCGCGAAGGGCTTTCTGTCAGTCGGTCACGACGAATACTGGAGCCTCGACATGTATGAAAATGCGGTCAAGGCGCGCGATGCGGGAGTAAGCCTGGCTTTCTTTGGCGGTAACTCGGTTTTGTGCGTTGTTCCCATGCTGCCGTCGGGTAAGGGAACGCCGAATCGCAATATCCGTCGAGAGGGGTGGTTTCTTCCAATGCCTGAAAACCTGACCGAAGCACAGAAGAAAAGGCTTCTCAGCCGCTCACTCAACGACAAAACGTTCGAGCCGCGAATGGGACCTGATGGTGCGCTTTTGATGGGGGGACGATTGGATCGCGAGGGCAGCGGTCGAGGACTCGGCGCGGGCGATTGGACATGTGCGATGCCTGATCACTGGCTGTTCGAAGGAACGGGAATGAAGAAAGGCGAATCCATCAAAGGTCTACTGGGATGGGAGTGGCACGGTGCCCCAAAAATGGACCTGCCGGGCATGCAGGTTGTTGCTGAAGGAGACGCAATGGTCAACAAAAAGAAGGTAGGGCGATACACCGCTACGCTCTATGATGGCCCAAAAGACAACATCGTTTTCAATGCCGCCACGATCTGGTGGGCCAATGGATTATCAAGTCCGCCCGGGCACCTGAACCCTCGCCGCCATGGAGTGGCTCAACAGGGCCCCGATGAGCGTGTGCAAAAGATCACTCACAACCTGTTCAGACGGATCATGACCGCAACTTAATGAAATCGATTGAACGCATCTCATCCATCGAATACTGCAAGTCGAAAACGCGATAAGAACCCGCTGTTGCAGTAGAAAATCAAAACCGAACCTGACGGGAAAACCAATGTCACTGACGGGAAAGCTATTTGCGATGTTGCCACTCCTGTGCATCCTGTTTCCCACTGCAGCAATGCAAGCTGAAAACCCCACGGATACAAAGCCGAATGTCCTGTTCATCGCGATCGATGATCTGAATGACTGGACCGGCATGCTCACGGGCAATCCGCAGTCCAAGACACCTCACATGGACAAGCTTGCGTCTCGCGGATTGGTGTTCACCAACGCACATTGCGCGGCACCCGCTTGCGGTCCTTCGAGGTCTGCCATCATGAGCGGCATCAGACCGTCGACGTCAGGTAATTACATCAACAAAAGTTCTCTGACTCATAATCCAATTTTGAACAACTCGGTTCTTCTACCAGAGTTCTTCCAGCGAAATGACTACTACGTTTGCGGCGCTGGAAAGCTCTTTCACGGATACCATTTCAACAACGAGGTCAAGGGTCGAGGCTTTGACGATTATTTCCCGAGCAAAACGCAGGACCTTCCTTCCTGGCAGGGCCTCAAGTTCTCCTCCAAGCTACCGCTGGGTGGTTGGACCAGAACGGCCGATTGGGGTCCCCTGCGTGCTGATGTAACAGTCGATGACCATCCCGATGGCAAAACCGCGAACTGGGCGGCAGAACAGTTGCTCTCAGGCGAGCTGCAAGAGCCTTTCTTTCTCGGAGCCGGAATCTTCCAACCACATCTGCCGAACTACGCGCCGCAAAAGTATTTTGACCGCTTCCCTCTGGAAGATATCAAGCTTCCTGAAGGTTTCAAGGAAAACGACCTGGACGACGTCCCCGCTGCCCATGCCAAAATGGCCCACAATCC
>JAPOKD010000312.1 GCA_029977825.1 Planctomycetota bacterium
CCCATGCGAAAAGGATTCCTGCTGCGAGAAGATCGTTGGGCTTTCATTCAATACGGCGAAGATGCATCCGGTGGTATGGAATTGTTTGATACCGTCGCTGATCCGCTGCAGTTTGACAACCTTGCCAAGTCATCTGAGCATCAGGATGTCGTGGACAGGATGCAGGTCAAGCTTGCGGCTAAACTTGCCGAAGTACGGGCAAATGATCTGTAGGAACCCGGGGCTATCCGATGTTGTCAGCATTGCCTGACGCAGCGCCGGACAACCTTCCCCTCATGAAGCGGACTTCCCTTCATGAAGCGGAATGGTTTCTGGTCCCTGAACAGGATTACTGATCAGTGAACAGGTTGTCTCTGAACAGGTTGTCTCGGAGTACTTTCGGTCCACTTGGGGTCATGCATGGGAGAGGACTTTGTTAAAGTGTTGCCGTGAAGGTTGTTCGCCAGGTTCCAGTTCCAGTTGCAGAGCGATTCATGATGGACCAAGTTAAGATTGAAGACACGTTCGCTGAAGCCTTCCCCATGTGTGGTACGCGTCTGATTATCACGGCGGCAGATTGCGAATTGGCTGACATTGCCGCGGGGGAATTTTGTGGCAATGCTTCCAGTGTGATCGGATGTGATGCGGAGGCGGGCATTGAGGGGACCGTTGCCAGCGCTGACACCCTTGATGGCAGACCCGGTGTTTCTGTTTTGGCATTTGCTTTTGACCGGGAATCACTTGAGAAAGCCGTCACGGCTCGTGTTGGTCAGAATGTGTTGACCTGTCCTACAACCGCCTGCTTTGCCGGTTTGCAGAGTGATTTGAAAAAGGATCGGATCAAGGTTGGTGCACAGTTGCGTTTTTTCGGGGATGGCTACCAGTTCTCAAAAAAACTCGAAGATCGACGATTTTGGCGTGTTCCAGTCATGGATGGCGAGTTTCTGTGTGAAGACGTGGTTGGCACCGTCAAAGGCATTGGCGGAGGCAATCTGCTGATCTGCGGAAGGACCCAGCGAGAGACGTTGGCAGCAGCGCGATCAGCCGTTGCGGCGATCCGGATGGTTCCGGATGTGATCATGCCGTTCCCGTCTGGGATCGTGCGAAGTGGTTCCAAAGTCGGTTCAAAATACAAGCCGTTGAAAGCGAGTACCAGTGAGAAGTGGTGCCCGTCGTTACGCGGTCAAACCGAAACGGCACTACTGCAGGATGAGCAGGCTGTTTACGAAATCGTGATCGATGGTTTATCAGAGCAGGCAGTAGCCACCGCAATGGCGGCAGGGCTCAGTGCGGCTGCCAAATCATCTGGGGTAACGCGAATATCTGCTGGCAATTATGGTGGCAAGCTGGGTCCGCATCACTTTCATCTGCATCAGCTGGGGGCAGAATGTTTGCCCGCGAGCTGATGCCAATGGTCGATTGGATGATTTGGCCCGGCAGGCACCTTGGGAATGCATCACTGCGTGCGGCATTCGTGCAAAAAATCGCGGCTTTTCTACAAGACTTGTGGGTGGACTTCGAGGATGATGTCTACTGACGCTGTGCCGGGGTGGGCCCGGGGTGGGCATTGAGAAGGATTGAAAATCCGGGGTGGGGCTGTGCCAAGGTGTTGCTGCTGTTTCCGCTAAATGAGTCTGGGCGAATCGAACTCGATTAGCATTGCAGCAAAATTGGGCACTTCTCTAAACTCTCCACTCCCGTCCTACTACCGACAACGAGTCCGGAATGTCTGAGAAACGCTACCTTCTTAATCCCATGCGTACAGCCAAGCAGGGCGTTCACGTGAACGTGGGAAAAGATGGGGATGAATATATAGAAATCACCACGACTTTATCGATTCATGCTGACGACATGGCTGAAATTGGTGTTTCTGATGGTGATCGTGTGTTGGTCAAAACCGAGTTTGGTGAGGCTGAATTCGGATGTCAGACAGCCAAAGTTCCAGCGGGCATGATTTTTGTTCCATATGGTCCGCCAACCTGTCAATTGATGGGTGGTAGCACCGACGGTACCGGGATGCCAACCAGTAAGGGTTGGGAAGTTGAGATCGAGCCTGTAGGCAGGGCGAAACCAGAAGCTGACGCGGAGTGAGATAGAACCATGAGCCAGAAAAGTAATGTCGGTGGTGAAGATTCCCCTCATTTTCAAGTGCCTCAACAGGGTGACGAAGTTGTTGCTTGGCAGGAGGTTGAGGAGGGGCGTTTCATGCCGCAACGTGTACGCGGCAGTTGTCAGGGACGTGCCCTTGGCTGAACGTTTACTGTGCCGTCGTCCGGTTCGGACGACATTGAATCCCCTGTCAATGACAACAGTGATGTCATGCCGGACAGCAGCGTCCAAGGGACGCCCAAAGACGAAACCACATCCTGACGCGTTGGCGTCGGAATCTATCAATCTGCCGCCTTCATCACTTATCGGAAAACCTGATGGATTTGAAAGTCATTGATCATGCTACGTGCACCTTCTGTGGGTGCGTGTGTGATGACATTCAGTTGCACGCGGATGATGAACGCATTCATCAGGCTAAGAAAGCGTGTGTGCTCGGTAAGGCATGGTTTTTGAATCATACCGCTGAGCGAAAGTATCCCGATGCTTTGATCGACGGAAAAGAAGCAACCGTGGATGAAGCGATTGCTGCTGCTGCTGAGCATCTTTATCAGGCTGATATGCCGTTGGTCTATGGCATGAGTAATACAACCTGCGAGGCTCAACGTGAATGCGTTGAAATGGCTGATCACCTGGGAGGCTTGCTCGATAGTCACACTTCGTTGTGACATGGTCCTACTGAAATCGCTGCCCAGTTGGGTGGTAAAGTCACATGCACCTTGGGTGAAGTAAAGAATCGTGCTGATTTCATTGTGTATTGGGGTGGGAATCCTGCGGAATGCCACCCGCGCCATTTCACCAAGTACACGCTGATGCAGAAAAGCCCTTTCTTGCCACGCGGGCGGAAAGATCGCACGATGGTGCTGGTTGATATCCGCGAAACCAAGAGTGCCAAAGCATCCAATATTTTTCTGCAGGTTCGCCCGGGCAAAGATTTTGAATTGATTACTTTACTGAGGGCGATGATCAAAGATCAGCCCATCAGTGAAGCCCAGGTCGCTGAGACCGGATTGACGATCGAACAGTTGCAGGACTTTGTATCCAGAATGAAAGCCGCCAAATATGGTGTTTTCTTTTTTGGAATGGGGTTGTCGATGACACGTGGCAAGCACATGAACTCGGCCGCTTTATTGACACTTGCTGCCGAGATGAACGCATTTACGAAGTTTGTCGCTATGCCGATGCGTGGACATGGCAACGTTACCGGTGCCGATGTCATCATGCGTTGGCAAACCGGATATCCATTTGGCATCTCGTTCAATCGAGGTTATCCCCGATACAACCCTGGCGAGTTCTCGACCGTGGATGTGCTGGTGCGGGGAGATACCGATTGTGCGTTCATCATTGGCGCTGACCCCGGTGCTACCATGCCCCAGCCTGCAATTGATCACCTTGCCAAGGTTCCCACCATTGTGCTTGATCCCCACGTCACCCACACCAGCAAGTTGGCACGGGTGCACATCACGACTGCTCCGGCCGGGATATCGGCTCCCGGTACAGCTTATCGGATGGATGAGATTCCGCTGCCACTGCGCCCGGCACTGAAGTCTCCTTATCCATCTGATGAAGAAGTCGTGCGACGAATCAAAGAGGCGTTGTTGGAAAAACCTGATTGGATGGGTGAACGACCCCAAATGCTTCAGAATCAGATTTGATCTGCAGCGGAATTTCAGTTTCTTGAAAAAATGAAATCCGCGGCATGATCGATAGCGTGAAGCATCCCTGCGGATGTGATGACCCAGTTTGTTGGCAACCGGAGAACTTGAAAGGCTTCAAATCGCATGCTCCGAATCACTGGTGGAACTATTTACGATCCAGCCAACGGTATTAATGGCGAGGTCCGTGATCTGTATGTCGAAGACGGCAAATTTGTGTCGTCGTTCACGGGGGGGCGTACCATTGATGCAACTGGTCTGGTGATCTTTCCCGGTGGTGTGGATGTGCATACTCACGTAGCCGGCGGCTCGATCAACTTTGCTCGAGCCATGACTCCAGAAGATCATCGACGAACTCAGGCATTCATTCGCAGTCAGACCCGGCGCAGTGGACTCGGAGGAATGGCACCTACCACGTTCGCAACTGGTTATCTGTACGCAGGCATGGGCTTTACCACAGTCAATGAGGCGGCTGTTCCTGTGCTCTCGGCACGGCACACCCATGAAGAGATGGCGGATATACCCATCGTCGACAAAAGTTGCCTCGTTCTGATGGCCAACAACGAGATCATGCTCGATTTACTGGAGGCCGGCGAGTACGAGCGGGCAAAGCATATTGTCGCCTGGCATGTGTGGGCGGCCAAAGCGTATGGCGTCAAGGCTGTGAATCCGGGCGGCGTTGCCGCGTGGAAATGGGGGAAGGATGCCAATCAATTATCCGAACCTGTCGAAGGATATAAGAATACTACTCCCGGGTCCATCGTCACCAGCCTTGCAAAGATCATTGATGAGCTGGGGTTGCCGCATCCCATCCATCTGCATTGCAACAACCTCGGAGCTCCCGGGAACATCACTACAACCCTTGAGACGATGAAGCATCTTGAGGGGCACCGAGCCCATATGGCTCACCTGCAGTATCATGCTTATGGCGGTGATGATTGGGATACGATGAAATCCGAGTCTGCTCAGCTTGCTGAGTACTTCAATGCCCATCCCAACATGACAACCGATGCGGGAGCCGTGCTTTTTGGTGATACAGTGACGATCACTGCGGATGGACCGTGGCAGCATCTGCTATACAAACTCACGGGACGAAAATGGGGAAATCTTGATGTCGAAAATGAAACAGGATGCGGCATCGTTCCCTACTCTTATCGCCCCAGCAATCTGGTGAACGCTGTGCAGTGGGCAACGGGGTTGGAACTGCTGTTGCTGATTGACGATCCGTGGCGGGTGTTTTTGTCAACGGATCATCCCAACGGTGCCTGTTTCTGGCGATATCCCGAAATCGTTCAACTTCTGATGTGTGCTGATTTCCGCAAGGAATGCATGGCAGGCTTACCACCTGAAATCATGAATCGGATCACGTTGCCTGAAATCAATCGTGAATACACTTTGTATGAGATAGCCACAATCATGTCGGCGGGGCCTGCACGTGCCTTGGGGCTGCAGCAGAAAGGCAATCTGGGGATTGGAAAAGATGCCGACATGGTTATTTATCACAGCGACAAAGACATCGCGAGAATGTTTGGACATCCCCGTTATGTGATCAAGCGAGGCGAGATCGTAATTGAGGAAGGTGACATTCGAGAGACTCCCGATGGGAGTGAGTATCTTGTCAAACCTTCATTTGATCCCGGCACAGATGAATTTCTGCGACCTTTATTCGAGGATCGCTACTGTATGTCGTTTGAAAACTATCCCGTCGAAATGGAGCGGATTGAGCGACCCGATTTGCAGCAATGCATCACAACCGAGTGATGTCGTGCGCAGGAGATTCCAGTCGGGCAACGCCATTCCAGAGAGTTTCATCCGAATGAATAAAATCAAACTCACCCTGAAAAAAAATCCTACAGTGGTCCTGGAGACAGAGGTAATTTCTCCGGATTACTTTTTGGAACGTACTCACGAAGAAATCTGCGCTAGCGTGGTGTACCACGGTAAACGCGAAAAACGGCTCGATGAGTTCTTTGATGTTGATGGCGAACGCAGTGACTGCATCGAGATTCACGGTGACCTGCAACGTGTACGTCATGTAGGTCGTGCTATGACGCGTGGAGAGGTGACCATCCATGGCGATGTAGGAATGCACCTTGGAGCACTCATGAATGGCGGGGTGATCGAAGTTCACGGCAACGCAGGTGATTGGGTTGGCGGAGAAATGAAACGGGGAAAAATCCACATCCATGGTGATGCCGGACAGCAAGTAGGGGCTGCTTACCGAGGAAGCATTATCGGTATGACGGGCGGGACCATTCTGGTTGATGGGAACGCTGGAATCGAAGTGGGGATGCGGATGCGGCGGGGTATGATTGTGATTGGCGGAGCCGCGAGAGACTTTGCCGGGTTGCAAATGAAAGGTGGTACAATCGTACTTTGTGGCGGTGCTGAAATTCGTACTGGCGCATGGATGCAGCGCGGTACGATCATCTCTTTGAAAAACCTTGCACTGATGCCAACGTTCGCGGAAAGTGGAGTTTATAACCCAACCTTCCTGAATGTTTACTCACGGCATCTGAAGACGCTTGGCGTACAACTGCCATTCGCTGAGGTCGATGGCAGGTATCGTCGTTACAGCGGTGATCAGGGAGTACCGGGCAAAGGTGAAATCCTGATTTGGGAACCAGCTGTTTGAGCAATGGTCGCCTCAATGACCTTACCCGAACGAGCCCGTTCTGTGTGTGCGAATCAGATCTGTGCGTGCAATCGCTCAGCGCCGGCCAGCTATTGTCAGCACTGGACGGATCGCCGAGCGGCGAAATCCACAGAAAGCATTTGAGTTGGACGCTGAGACGATCAGTTGAGAATGCGTAACAGTTCAACTTTGAAGTGCAGGGTGGCATTCGGAGGAATGGAGGGCGGGTTGCCTGCTTCGCCGTAACCAAGTTCGGGTGGAACTTCGAGTTCGATCATGCCCCCTTCACCGAGTAGCTGCAGGCCTTCC
>JAPOKD010000542.1 GCA_029977825.1 Planctomycetota bacterium
AGAGAGTTCGATCTCCTCAGCAGTGGACTCCGTAGCTGGTGGACTTGGCGGCGGAATGCTCGGTTTGCTGGGAGGTCTGGGTGGACTTGGAGGCGGAGGCGGTGATACCTCGGCCAGTAAGTCCGTGCTCACCTCCACTGGCTCGGTGAACATTGTTCCTGACGCCAGGCTGAATGCATTGATCGTGCAGGCCAATGCAGTCGATCTGCAAATGATCGAACTGATCCTCGAGAAGGTTGACATTGCAGAGAGCCCCGAAGATATCGAAATCGCAGCCAAGCCGGCCTTGATTCCTGTGATCTATCAGGAAGCTGATGATGTCGCGAACATCGTCAAGTCATTGCTTGGCGACCGGATCGCTGGAGCACAGAGTACTGGCGGACGCGGTGGCGGAGGTCAGCCCTCTCCTCAGGAGTTCATCGCAGCACTCCGCGGTGGTGGACGTGGAGGCCGCGGCGGAGGGGGTGACTCTGGAACGTCCGAACCATCCAAAATCAGCATTGCAGTGGACGCGAAAAGCAACTCGCTGGTTGTGATTGCAACACCACAGGACTTCAAGGAAATCGAGGAGCTCGTGCGAAAACTTGACCAAAGCAGTATGGTCAATGAAGAAACGATCATGACTTACTCAACCAATGGAAGCGTCAACCCGGACGTGATGAAACTTGCCCTTGAGAGCATTCTGGGAACACAAGCCAGTTCAACTAGCGATGCATCCAAATCCGGAAGCAGCACTTCGGGCAGCACGCAGCGAACCGGCTCGACCGGCTCCAGCGCGGCGGAAATCCAGCAGCGTATTGAGGCGTTTCGGGCCCGATTCGGCAGCGGCGGATTTGGTAGCCGCGGTGGTGGCGGTGGTTTCGGCAGTCGTGGCGGTGGTGCCCCCGGCGGCGGTGGAAGACCTGGAGGCGGTGGTGCTCCAGGCGGTCGCGGTGGCGGCGGTCGATAAGCTCACACGTTAGCAAGAAGCAATGAAGTTGGCGTCGGGATTAGCGGCCACAGAGCCCGCACGCCAAAGAGAGTTCATGACACTTGATCATTGGTCGACATCATGAATCGACGAAGGATTCTCCCTTAACGAACCGCGATTTGGCCACTCCCCAAATACAAATTGATTCTGCAGCAGCGGACAACGAATTGGTAAAATAATGATCATGCATGCGGGTGAAATACTGAAACGTCGCGGCTTAATCAGCGAGGAACAACTCGCACAGAGCCGCAGCAGTGATTCGAACAGCGTTGTTCAGGCGGCGATCACGCTAGGTTACGTCGCAGAGTCCGATGCATTGAAAGCACTGGCCGAAGAGGTTGGACTCGACTACGTAGATTTACGCGAAACAGAGATTGACCCCGCTGCGTTGGAAGGTTTTCCACAAAAGCTGATTTATCGTCAGTCGTTGTTTCCATTGAGATTCGAACACGACTCCATCGTGGTGGCAACTTCGGATCCCTTGGATCTGTACCCACTTGATGAGGCGAGCGCCGCAACCGGAAAGAACATCATCCCAGTCGTTGCTGAACGTGATGAAATCGCCCGGTTGATGAATCGCAACCTCGGGGTAGGTAGCGAAACAGTCGAAGGACTGATGGCGGCTAAGAGCGAGGAAGAGGTCGAACTTCTTGAAGGCATCGAAACCGATGGCAGTGAACTGAGCGAAATGGCTCAGGAGGCATCCGTTGTCAGGCTTGTCAACGAGATCCTGCTAGAAGCAATTCAGACCCGTGCCAGTGACATTCACATTGAGACGCAGTCGAACGGGTTATCCATCCGATACCGCATCGATGGAATTCTGCATCTGCAACCTACACCACCCGAAATCAATCGCTTTCAGGCAGCAATCATCAGCCGTTTGAAAATCATGGCGAGATTGAACATCGCGGAAAAGCGTTTGCCTCAGGACGGTCGCATCAAACTTCGTGTTCATGGACGCGAAGTAGACATTCGTTTAAGTGTGATCCCGATGATCCACGGTGAAGGGATGGTAATGCGTGTTCTCGACAAGTCCTCCATGGTCTTTGACCTCGGGCAACTTGGTATGAATTCGCAGATCTACAACACATTCAGTGAAATCATCAAGTACCCACACGGAATCGTACTCGTCACAGGCCCAACCGGTTCCGGTAAGACGACAACGCTTTACAGCAGCTTGCTGCAAATCAAGAGCCCCAAGACAAAAATCATCACGACGGAAGACCCAGTCGAGTATCAACTTGATGGGATCAATCAAATCCAAGTCCACTCCAAGATCGGTTTGACGTTCGCAGCGTCGCTGCGAAGCATTTTGCGTCATGACCCCGATATCGTATTGGTCGGTGAGATTCGCGACCTCGAGACTGCCGAAAACGCGATTCAGGCATCACTGACGGGCCACCTCGTTTTCAGTACGTTGCACACAAACGATGCTGCCGGCGCCTTCACTCGTATGAGTGACATGGGCGTGGAACCTTTCCTCGTGGCTGGCACAGTAGAAGCAGTGCTGGCACAGCGTCTGCTCCGTCGCTTATGTCCCAATTGCAAAGAGGCGTTCACACCCACCAATCAGGACGCACCCAAGGATTTCCCGTGGGATAAATTAGGTGACCAACCTATTTACCGCAGTGTGGGTTGCCGCGAATGCCGAAATGTTGGCTACACAGGGCGAATGGGTATCTACGAGTTACTTGTTGCTAATGATGAAATCCGCCAGCTGGCACTGGAGCGGAAGAGCAGTTGGGAAATCAGGAAAGAGGCGGTTAAGGCAGGCATGCGAACACTGCGCATGGACGCCTGGGACAAGGTTGTCACCGGGGACACCTCCGTTGATGAGGTGCTTCGTGTAACCAAGGGTGAGGGTCTGTAAACATGCCGACATTCGCATACACAGCCCGCGACATGTCGGGCAAACAGGTCACCGGTACAGTAGAGGCAAATACTGAACGCGATGTAACCGGCATCCTGTCTGAAAAGTCATTGTTCCCGGTCGAGGTCAAGGCAAGCGCCGGTGCACCGCAGGCCATCTTTGGCAAACGCAAAAAAGTCAAAGCACAAACAATGGCGATGTTCTATTCGCAATTGGCAGCATTACTTAGAGCGGGTGTGCCCATGATCCGCTCACTCAATGTAATGGCGGATCAGTCAAGCAACGCTTTGCTCACCGAGGTGATCACCGACATCCGCGCGCGCGTGGAAGATGGAGAGAGCATTGGTGATGCCATGGCACGTTATCCCAAGGTCTTCAATGAGATGGGATGCAACATGGTCCGTGCGGGAACTGAGGGTGGATTCCTTGAGGACGCACTGGACAGGGTTGGCAAATTCACCGAACTGCAAGAGGACCTCAAGGGAAGAACGATTAGCGCGATGGCTTATCCCATCTTCCTCTTCTCGGTTGGTAGTGTTGTGCTCACCGGGTTGCTTGTCTTTTTCGTTCCGAAATTTGATCCAATGTTTGATCGTCTGCGCAGAAAAGGCGAGATGCCGAGCGCAACAGAGGCACTGCTGGCCACCAGCACGTTCCTGCAAACTTACGGCTGGGTACTGGTCGTCCTCATGTTCGTCGCCGCGTTTGCCATCCGAGCGAAGATCCAGTCCGAGTCCGGCAAAGACCTTGTTGACAGATTCAAACTGAAGATCCCAGTGCTCGGGGAAATCCTGATGAATCTTGCTGTTGCCCGTTTCTGCCGCGTGCTTGGCACGCTGCTGAACAACGGAGTGCCGATTCTGCAGTCCCTCGATATCGCTGGCACTGCGGCCGGCAATCGCTTGCTGCAAGAGTCAGTCAGTGATGCGACAGAGAACATCCGCAGCGGAGAAAGCTTAGCGACCCCACTTCGCGCCAGTGGACATTTCCCACAGTCGGTCGTCGAAATGATCAGCGTCGGTGAAGAAAGCAACTCGCTTGACAAGGTGTTACCGGAAATCGCTGACTCCCTCGAAAAAGTCACCTTTCGTCGCCTTGATCTTTTTGTACGACTACTTGAACCCGTCATGCTCCTCATCATGGCACTGCTTGTTCTGGGAGTTGTACTAGCCTTGATCGTACCGGTGCTGAAAAGCAGCAGTCAAATCTAGCTCGCTGGTCAACGTGCATCCGCGACGCCTCCCCCGATGGAGGTAAACGCGGTGACTTGATATGTGAGGTCGAATCTGTGACTTTCTTGGGCAGTCACAGTCCTAATCCGCCAACCAAGACGCACGGGTTGCGTCAATGAGTTGCCTTCCTTGGCGCTGTTAACAATCACACGTATCAGCGTATGCTCCCACGCAAGTCCCTCGCATTTCTACTCTGAGGCTCTTTTAATCCAATAATCCAATTTCAGCCTTGTTTGTTATTTCGAGGCATAACGAAGGCATGTCCCACCCAAATGCCTAAATCGCGTTTCCACACTCCATCACGGCACCTTCATCAAAAGTCGCAGCTCAACAGGAAAGTTATCGGGGGGACCTCCAGACCGATTTAAAAATCGTCTAGTTTGCATTATCCTACGCCAGAGACTGACATCTTTTGATGTTTTCAACCTGACAACTGAACGGCAAACAGATGATTGACGGCTTGACC
>JAPOKD010000996.1 GCA_029977825.1 Planctomycetota bacterium
GACGTTTTTGGTAAGTCTTTCCTCGGACTGACGATTGCCTGTGCCCGATGCCATGATCACAAATTTGATGCAATCACCACCGCCGATTATTACGCTTTGACGGCGTACTTGCAGAGTAGTTGTCGGCAGGAGTATCCGCTGGATCCTGCTGGGAAACATGCAGCTGCAAATCGAGAGATCGATCGTTTACGGACGCTCGCTGTTGACTCACTGATCGCGAGTGATTTGCTTGTGATCGGTGAGGATGAAAAGGATGCAGGTGACTATTATCGGGTAGCGATGCAGGCGTTAGCTGACGTGAAACCAGATGCTGACAAGGCAGCGTTGGCTGCCGCAGTTGCGGCGACTGAGGGGCTTGAGACGGTAATGCTTCAGCGGTGGATTGATAAGCATGAGTCGCTCAGAAACGAACTGACGGACCCCGGCTACGATCTGGAAAACCAGAATGTGTTTGCTGATTTTCAGGGTGGCACACTTCCAGAGGGTTGGACGACTTCGGGAAGGGCCTTTTTACCGACTGGTGCAGGATTGCAGCTGTCTGCCGATGGTGCAATCTTGGCTCCCGATACAGTTGATAGCGCTGTTAATGGGAAAAAACAGGTTGGTATTCTCCGTTCGCCCACATTTGAAATAACAACGGACCGGATTCATATTTTAATGAACGCGTCTGCGGGTGCCGCTGCTCGTGTAGTCATTGATAATTTTCAGATGGCTGAATTCAATGCTTTGTTGTTCCGTGGGACATTCCTGAACAACAAAGGGACCGATACTCAGGGGAATTGGCAGTGGAAGAGCTTGGCAGGTGATTTACGCAAGTATAAGGGCCATAAAGCGTATCTTGAATTCATTGACAATGGTGACGCAGCGATTGCAATAGACAAGGTCGTGTTTTCAGATGGAGGGCCGCCTGGCAAGGTGCAAGGAAAACCATCGGACTTTGATGCGGATAAGCTGAGTCAGATGCAACAGCAGGCAGCGATTGACCTGAAAGCCGGTCGGGGCAATCCATTGTTGTCGGCAATGCTCAGGCATCAAATCCTGAGTGTCGCGGATTTCAGTCAGGAAGCTTCCGACCATTTAGCGCAAGCTCGTAAGTTAGCTGAAACACTGCCACCCGTGAGGCGAGTCATTGCCATGGCACAGGGAACTCCAGAAGATGCACATGTCTACATCCGAGGGAGTCATCAGAATGTTGGTGAAGTTGTTCCTGCAAGATTTCTTGAAGTTCTTGGTGGGGACGCCGCTTCACGCTTGGCATTAGCTGATCGGGTTGCAACCCTTGAGAACCCACTGACCGCGAGAGTCATTGCCAACCGGGTTTGGCATCACCTTTTTGGAGTCGGGATTGTTCCTACAGTTGACGACTTTGGTCCACAGGGATTACCGCCCAGTCACCCTGAGTTGCTGGATTGGCTTGCAACGGATCTGGTTGAACACGGTTGGTCGCTCAAGCATTTGATGAAACAGATTGTTTTATCCAGCACCTATCGGCAAGCCACGGTTGCAAATGAGGCAGTCAGTGCAAAATTGCTTGCCAGTGTTGATCCGTCGAATAAGCTGCTCCACCGAATGCGGGTTCGCAGGTTATCTGGTGAAGCGATTCGTGATGCGATTCTCGTGGCATCGGGGCGTTTGGAACCGAATCCGTTTGGTCCCAGTGTTGCGACCCACCGGACACCCTTCATGACAGGCCGCGGAGCACGTTCCAGCGGACCGCTGGATGGCAACGGGCGACGGAGCGTTTATCTGTCCGTCTATCGCAATTTTTTAAATCCGTTCATGTTGACGTTTGATATGCCCTCACCCTTTGGACCGCAGGGGAGACGCAGTAATTCAAATGTGCCCGCACAGGCACTCACGCTGATGAACGATCCGTTTGTGATCGGGCAGGCAAAGTTAATGGCGGAAAAGATTCTTGCCGTTCCAGATCAAAGTAAGGAA
>JAPOKD010000148.1 GCA_029977825.1 Planctomycetota bacterium
AAATGCTGTGGTAACGTCCGAAATGTTCTCTTCGGTTGATTCTTCCTTGAACGAAAAGAACACGGCGTGTCGCAACAGTTTCCCATCGGTTTGCTTCATTTCTGGCTCCTTGTCATTCGCAACGGACTGCTCTTCCGCCTGATCAATCGCAGACCCCTCATCAAACCCAGCCCCCTGGTCAATTCCAGGCATTGGCTCTTCCACTTCGCCCCGATTATCGCCTTCAAGTTCTTCTTGGACGGCCGCAAACTTGTTGCCGCACCCGCACAAGGCCACGAAGCAAAGCAGCATGCACAGAGTGCAAATTTTCGTGACCACCTGATCTGATAAGTAATCAACCTGTGAACGTCTGGTTCCTGGTCGGGTCGCCGGCTTGTGGGAGAAGATCATCGTGACTCCAAACAACATTTTGTTTTTTCGGGGGCAAGGACATCGAGGTAAACGATAACTGCTCGGCGTTACCGGTCCCACCCTGTCCTGCCACGCTGACCAGATATTTTCAAATTGGCAGCATTGAGTACGCCAGCATCCTCAAACCGAACAGTTTATCCACACGCCAAAGATGTCCCAGCTGGATCGATCCAACCCGTTATTTGCGTAACTGCAGGCAAAAACTGGTCCGTGACTTCACCTGCGCGGGCTTGTTTGGGTAGCGTACGTGTCTACTTGATCGACGCCCTTATTCCGCGACGGACGCACATGACCCCTGACGACAGCTACGAAACTCCTTTTCAAACAGACAGCGAAACAGAAGCCGGCGAGACAGACCCCGGCTCGAAGCCTGAAAACTCCGCATCCGAGAGTTTAGCGCATCCCGAAGATGTTGCCGAAGCTGATGCCGCTGAGGATGCGTGGAACAACGCCGACTCCGATGCGGAATCACAACCCAGCGAGGAAGATGAAGGCCATCTCGCTGAACTGGCCCAACCATTTGTCGGACTCTGGAACAGCCTGATCAGTACGACCAACTGGGAAAAAGGTCGCATCATCAGTCAGTGGCGTGAAGCGTTGATCGAATCAGGTGTCGACTCCCATCAGTACTCGGATGAAGCTTGGGTCCGACGCGTAGGTGGCGTCACCGCCCCACACGTGGGTCGGCTGCGACGCGTCCATGATCGCTTTGCGTCAACATATGAAACCTACTCCGGGCTCTACTGGAGTCATTTCCTGGCCGCTCTGGACTGGGATGATGCCCCCATGTGGCTGGAAGGTGCTGCTGGTGAGACCTGGAGTGTCTCGCAAATGCGTAACAAACGCTGGGAAGCCGAGGGAGCGGTAGAATCAAAACGCCCAACCAGTAGCGAGATTGTCGAAGTCGACACAGACGAGGACGTGGTTCTTCCAGCTCAAGGTGGTGGTAGAACCAAGGAGTACGGAGAAGATTCCGGTGTTGCTTCCGGCCCGCTGCACGAATCACCTGACTTCGGTGAGGGAGAAGAGCTCAGCACTGTAGGTGGCGGTGAAACCATAGCTGCGAATGCAGCCAGCGTTGCTCAGGACCAGACCGATGAGCCGGCCGTGCAACCGTTCGCTGGTTTGCCTGAGCTTCCAGATGATATTACGGATGCTTTCGAAGCCTTGAAACTGGCTGTGCTGCGGCACAAAACTGCCGGTTGGGCCGAAACCGATGTCGAAAGCGTCCAAAAGTATCTCGATGCATTCACTATCCTGATGCGATAGGCCAACGCCGCAACACTTTTCAGTCTTCTCATGCGGTTTAGTATGAGAAGACTCGAAGCCCGGCACAGCTGAAAACCATACCTGCACAGCTCAATACCACCTGCACACCAGAATCATAAGCTGGTGGCCAATTCCCATTTCAGAATGGTTGTGGGGAGCGGCTCACGTTCCAAGCACAGTCGCAAGCAGGTCATCCACAGCAAATGGTTTAGCCGCTGCAAACGACTCTCCTGCTGTGCAACCTGCAGCAGCTCCGGTGACCGTTGCTGCCGCCCGAACACGGTCCAGAATGCCTGGCTTATGGGAAAACTGCGTCTGGTAGCATTCGATCGAAGCCAATTTTGCGGCCATCGTTTCCGTTATGTCCACCGTCAGATGGTGCGTTTGCCCGAAAATGGTGTCTGGCTCGACTGCGAGGCGGTAATACAGATGCCGCCGAATGGTATGCACGGGAAGCCCAGAAAAGTGTTCATCCCACTTGGTTAAACGGCTGTAGAAGATCGCGGCGTCGGTAATCTGCATTGCCTGCCAATGATCAGGCGAGGCCATGGGAGTCTTTGCTCCAAAGCCCAGTACCATTTGCGGTCGCCAACGTCGAAATTCCGACGCTAAAACCACCCTCGCCTCAAAACAGTCAAATAGCCGTCGGTTGGGTAAATCCAGCTGAATTCGCTTTTGCACCCCCAACGCATCGGCTGCTGCCCGTGCCTCTGCAAGCCGGGCTTCGGGACTGGGGGAATTCGGGGTCGGCTCCCCATCGGTTAAATCGATGATTCCGACTCGGTAACCCTGGGCAACAAGCTTGGCCAACGTCCCACCACACGCGATCTCAACATCATCCGGATGCGCGCCCACAGCGATCACATCCAAAGACTCGGGTAAATCATCGTTTGTCTTCTGCATCGATTTCATACTCATGAATGAGGCGGTTTCGGCGGGGATGATACCCTGCTCACGCATTTTTGAAGACCGGTTGCCAAAGCGTCGATGAACCTGATCGACACAATTGGAACAATCGGCACAAGCATACTTTCAAGGTCCCGCTTTCGCCAAATTACAGATTTGAATTCATGAGAATTCCGGTGTCCGGAAAGCATTGGAACTATGGTTATTTTCGTTAGGGGAACGCAACTGACAACAAGCACGACACCAAGATATTAAGCGTCCCCCCGTGCGAGGCGGAGTCGGTCTTCCGGGATCGGCTTCGCCTTTTTTTATGCGGCTGCGGCTATCGAGCCTTCGCAGCGAGACAACACGCCAGTTTGCCCGTCAGCAGCCCCCACAACGTGTGACTGCTGCGTCTGGCCACCGCAGGGTTGAGCATCAAATCGAGGCGTTTTGGCTCAAAGGTCCGTTACAGGCACAGCCCGCAATCTCTAATCTTTGCCGTAGTGTTCGACTTCTGGCCAATAGATATCCTCAAAGGCCCCGTCCTCGTGGAAGTCCGGACTATTGTCCAAGTCATGACAAGTCATGCACTTGTCGCGTGCTTTGGAAAGTGGCAATTTCATCGAATCCCGCAGCTGCATTTTTACTTCATCGGTGACAGTCGATCCCTCGGCCTCAGCGGCTGCGTGACTTGCGCCCGGCCCATGACAGTTCTCACATCCATTCCCGGTCAAGTGCGGCGTTTTATCAAGTGAAAGATAGCCCGAAACGTAAGGGTAATACTCTTGGGCATTCCATCCCGTCACGTGGCAGCTGATGCACTCTGGATCAAAATGACGCGCCACATCGCCACGTTCAGCAGGCGGACTGACGATATGGTCGGTAGCCTCAGCATGAGGCGTGCCCTGCCAGATATCGTAGGCCGTGGTGTGACACTTACCGCAAGCTTCTGTGCCGACAAATTGTTCGCCGGAGGAATGGCGAATGGGCTTCAGTCCCAAGCCATCCAAGCCAATGTCTTTGAGCTGTTCCTGATATTCCCTCATCAGTTGTCGCATCTCCGGCGCATCTTCAAATTCATGCGTCAGTGGCACCCTCGCATACTTCAATTCACCCCTGGAGCCTTTCGAATACAACCCCACCAACCCGGCATACATCGCTTTGTTTCCGGTCAAGATCATCCGGGTTTCAGTACCCTCAATCTTCTCTGCCTGATAAGTAGGCTCACCACCGCCACCCCCAACCACAATGAGGTCAAACCCAGGCACTGCCTTGGCCAAATCACGGGCGGCATCCTCCTTTCCAAAAAACATCAATACTTTGAAATCAGGTTTGGCCTCATTCAACTCCGCTAATACTTTGCGAGTTGATTCCACGGCCGGTTCAATCCCCAAGTCACCACCGGGTTCCACTTCCATCGACTCCTCGTCCAAGATGCTGGTCACACCTATTTTCAGGCCGCCTTTTTCCACAACCTTGCTGTGCAGCATCAACGAAGGATCAATCACGACCACGTTGCCAGAGGCGTAGAGGGTATTTTCGGGCGTATCCTCAGCAGCTGCGACCGCCAGCAACTCCCCTACTCCCAATCGCAAATCGTCGCTACCGAATCCGACCGCATCGTATCCCATCAGCTTCAACGCCTTGACTGACTGCTGAAGCTTCACTTCAGCCTGTCGACCGAACCGCCGCACCAGATTGCCTGCATCCAACGGCATCAGCGTCCACCCAAGTTCACGTAACTGCTTGATCAAGGTGAAACGCCGTGCAACGCCACCTTTTTGACGATCCAAGCCGGTGCAACCACAAGGCTCGATGTAGCCGTGCTGCTGTCCTGTGACCACAAGTGTCAGATCCGGCGCATCCCATGTCTTGTAATCTTCCGGCCCAATGATGCTCTTGGTGGTTTCCGGACTTCCATCACCTTCGTTTGCGACCGCCACCCCACCTGCAGTATCCTCGGCAACGGCTGTAGCATCAGCTTGATTTTCCGCAGATCCCTGATCCTGATCGGCTTGGCTTCTGGGCTTAGTTGGATCACCAAATCGCATCGACACACCTTCATCGCCGTCCTCGTCCAGATCGGTCAAATAGGGTGGATCGAGTGGCGGAGTGCTCAAATCAGCATCCAAATCGACCGATGAGGAGACATCCGCAGAACGGTTCTCTGATGAGCAGCCCAACACGCTGATAGCTAGCAAAGCAACGGGCACTGCAAGGCGAAGCCGAACGCCCAGCGAAGCTACCAATTGCAGGTTCCAGCGACGCGGATTGAGTGATGCGAGCTTCATGATTCAGTGCCAGTCCTTGGAACGCTTGTTTTCGAGTACTTACTCGCCTTCAATCGCGAATTTTATTGCAATCCGCATGGGTGTGATCTTAACGTTATCGGACTCAATCCAGATCGAACCGTAGTCATCCTTGGTGGTACCGAGGCGTTCGACAGGATCTTTTCCGCGAATCAGTTCAATTTCGATCGGAAAGAGCGTCATAGTGCCTCGATCGTTTGGTTCACCCAGCGTCGCCTTAATCACACCCTCAGGGACAACTCTATCGGCAACTTTCAATTTCGTCGTTTGCCGCTCATCGCCACGCAGAACCACGAAAGCCTTGGCTTTGAGACTGCCCTCCTTACCCAATTCTGTCAAATCGTAGAGATAACCTCCACCCTCAGCCCCCGACAATCGAGCCCCAATCATACCGAGCAAACCGACAATTTTACCAGTTGTTCTGACGAGAATGACCTCGCCACCCAGAGCCGCTGCTTCCTCCGTTAGCGGAATCGCGTTTCCATCCTTATCCAAGCGTTCGAAAGGCAGCTGGAAGTTCTGCGACACTGCTCCCTGCCTCATCCCCGGTCGCACCTGCACAGTGACGTTGAAACCTTGAATCGCAGTTCCGCGAATGCCGTCGTTCTCCTCTGATGGAGTAAATTCCTCGACTTCAAACGTCGAGAATTCCGTCAGTTCATCGCTACTGAACGATGGTTTTCCTGGGCGGATTTTCTCATCCATGAAGTTGTAGATCTTACCCGTGATCTCCAACGGCTCTCCGGTCCCCACCTCACCAAAACTCCAAGTTGCCGGCACCATATCAACATTGCTGACAATTCTGCCGGTGATTTCCAGCGAGATTGCGACCTTTGCAGGATCGTTGGTCAGAATTTGGGCCGACTGGGTAAAATCAGGTTCTCCGCCATCCTTGACTGTCCAACTCAGCTTGACATCAGTGCTTTCACCGGGAGCCAACGACTCGCGTTCAAGATCTCCCAGCGTGCATTTGCAGGTGGTGGCCCCAAGTCGCAGCAGAAGATTGTCTGTTCCAGCATTCTCAATTCTGAACGTGTGCTCTCCCTCATCCCCCGGCTTCATCATGCCAAAGTCATAATACTGCGGAGTCAGCATTTTCACTTTGGCACCGGAATTCGCCTTATCGGCAGGCAGGGTGGAAACCAAATCAGCAGCCTGGAAATCGCTGTCTGTTGAGAAAGGTCCGAAATACCCCACCACTCTCTCATAAGAGACATAATTGATGAACCATCCCGTCGTAGTTCCGAGCACGGCTGCGATCACGATACCCAGTAGAAATTTTGTCATGGAACAACTGTGCTGCAAAAAGACGGTTTCAAGCTAGACTTACATCGGTATTACGCTACTGCTAATGAATCGGTTCGGCAATTACAAGTGAGCAATTACTTCGGCTCGGCCAACAGTTCTTCAGGCTTCTGAAGCAACATCTGAAGCAACAATTGATCGGCAGGACCACGAATTGGCCCCGACTGGGCAGCCCGCCCCACTTTCTGCGGCAAAAAGATTAACTGTCGCGAAAGGTCCCGTTCAATATTTCCGCCTAAAACAGATAGTTCCCTCGCCTTTGCCGCATATTGAGCGGCTTCTGCCATCCGCCCGCGTGCGGCTTTCAGAACACTCATTTGGGCCATGATCCACTCGTCGGCCGGACTCCACAACGCGACTTGCTCAAAAATCTCGGTGGCTGCCTCCAAGTCTGCCGCCTGACCGTGAACCTGGTACAGATGAATTCTTTGACTGGCAATCTGGCGATACGCGGCTGGATCCTCCCCAGCGCGTTTCAAAGCCTCAACCAGTGCGGAATCCCATGAGCGACGTAAATTTTCTGACTCACCGCGGCGATTCAATTGCAGCTGATCCAGATTTGCCAGCCACAACATTGCCTCAGGGGACCACGGATCAGCAGCGGCGGCAGTCAACAATTCGCTTTGCGCCTGGCGGATCCGCCCACTTTGCAGCAAATCAGCGGCATTGGCCATCGCTCGCTTCCGCGCCTCCACCGGTCCCAATGAACAGAGTATCAAGCCAAAGCTGACCAACACCCCAACAATCCCCACTGCAACAGCACAGGATTTTCCCTTCGCAGCCCCAAAATTTCTATCGCTTCCTTCACGCCTTTTCCCCAGAGGCAAACTCACTGCTTGCCGCGTCAATAATCCGGCCCCAATCCACAGCAAACATGCAACTCCCGGCACGGTCCAGCCACCGGAAACCATCAAGTGAATCCCTACGCCAACGCAACCACTTAACACGATGGTATCGATCTCGCGACAACCCAGACTGCGGATCGCAGGCCAACACGCGAAACCGACGAGCAGTACAGCTGGTATCACGAAAACACTGGCGGCAAGGTCAGGCAAACTCAGAGCCAAGAGACCGATCCACCAAACCAGAAGGAATGCAAGTGTTCCGCCAACAACAATCCACTTGTCTCCCCTTGAAATCAAACCCTTTGGCTCACCGATCGCAACACGCGCGTCAGCGACATCACGCATTTGATGAACGCAAACCACAACAATCGCGATGAGCATCGTGAGCAGCAAACCCAAGGCGATAAAACCACCACTTGCCAAGGTTTCAATGAACAAATTATGTGGCTCAGCAATTTGCTCGGTGGTACTCAGCTCGCGAAAACGCTCGTATAGCGACTGGAAATTCCCTGGCCCAACACCAAACCATGGATACTCCAAAGCCATCTGCCAACTTGCGCGCCAATATTGAAAACGGAATGCAAGCGAAGCAGGCGCCTGTTCAAACCACTCGCGATTACCAAAAAGTCCGAGCAACAACATTCCACCGACTGAAACGGCAAGCAGTCCCCCAAGCCCGAACATCACGGTCCGGGATCGCAACCGCCCTCGACCGACCGAGAACCAATACAACAAACCCACCGAGATTACCATCGCGAGAATCGCAGAACGACTACGCGCCGCCAACAGGGCCGCAGCACATAACAAGCCAATGGCAGCCCAAAACACGATGCCCGCGCGGGCCAGCACACGAAACTGGAATCTCAACACCCCCGCAGCAAGAACCACCCCAAACAATAAAACCGCAGCCAGTGAATTAGCCAAGGCAAACGTTGCGGTGGGACCACCATCCATCAACCGATTTGCGAACACCATCCGTTCAGAAGAGCCCGGCGGTGCATCGACACCAGCAAGCTCCAGGACTCGATCAGGATCCTGCAAGTACAGCAACCTGTTCGCCGGCAGCGTCACAAAATATTGATGCAAAGCGTGAACAGACAAACCAACCGCGCAAACGACGAACAAGGCCAGTAACGACCGCCTGACACCCAACCTGACAGTCAACACGCGTGCGGAAGAGAAGATGGCTACCCCAGCAACCCATAGCCAGGCTTCATTGGTTGCCATTCTCAAATTACCCGGCGGGCACGTTACGAAAGCAGCCCACATCATCCACGCAGCCAACAGCCAACCTGTCCAATTCAACACCTGAGTTACCAAACGATCCATCGATTGACGCGACGAATCCCGCCCAGAATCCTCACTGATCTTCCCGGCTGCGACGCAATCTTCATGCACGTCATCACGTTGCTCGGGCTCCGAAAGAGCGCGGCCAGCATGCTGCCAAAACCACCCCGACCAAGTCACCGTTGCTGTCAACACAGCTAAGAAGGTGAACCAGAGTGCGTCTCCCTGTTCCACGGCAACGCTGTCACTGGGGTAGTAAGCCAGATAAACAATCGCGCCGGCCAGCAATGCAGCTCCGATATTTCTCAAATCAATTAATTCCGATGCCCAAGTTGGGACTACCCCCACACTGCCCGGCGCCCCCTCTTTCTCGCTCCGCCCCGCCAACGAAGTCGTTGCGTTCGAACTGGATGTCTTGTTGGCTCGCGTCATCCTTTCGGCTGGGTCCGGTCGTCTGTTCAGTCTTTGCTTTTTCGCCATCCGGTGGATTCCAAAATGACGATCAACAAGAGCATGCACAGCACAATGCCCAACACCATGACAGCTTGTAGCAATGACACCTGCGTCAGTAAAACCGCAGCGAGGCCGCAAGTGGCGGTGACCAAGTAAATCGTTAATACCGCCTGAGTGCGTCCCAATCCCAAATCCACAAGCCGATGTGAAAAATGACTGCGATCACCCACGAACGGGCTCCGTCCTTCACGAATACGAATCCACAAAACCGTGGTCATGTCATAAAGGGGCACCGCCATGACACACAGAGGAGCAAACACAGCATGAGGTCGATCTCCGTTCCCAGCAAAAGTTGCCATCAACATCGAAACCGCGATCAGAAACCCAACCAGATAGCTGCCCCCGTCCCCCATGAAGATCCGTGCTGGCGGTCGATTATGCCAGAGAAATCCCAACAGCGACCCCAACACAACCAGAAGCAATGCAGCCACCAGCAACTGGGGACGCGCCGTTCCGGGATCCCGCGTTGACAACATCACCAGAGCCATCGCTGCTGCAATGATTGCCGCAACACCACCGCTCAAGCCGTCCATGTTATCCAACATGTTGAACGAGTTAATCACGCCTACAATCCAGATCATCGAAAGAACATCAGTCAACCATGAAACACCGATGTGGGCCGTCAATCCAAAGCCCAAACCGTAAACCACGAACGCCGCGATCGCGAACTCGACTGCCAACCGAATCCACTCGTTCACACCATAACGGTCATCCGCTAACCCCAGAGCAAACAGAACCGTACCAGCACCGAGCAGGTACCAGATTTGCGTGACACGTGACCAAACGCCATCCAGATAGGGCACAACAGACTCGGGCATGTACTGTTGAAACCAAACCGAATCACGAGCCACCATCACTGCGATCGTCCCTGAGAGGAACGTCAGCATGATGCCCAGCCAAATCCCGATACCACCGCCCAACGGCGTGACTTCCGTGTGAGTGCTATGGCCACCGGGTCGATCAAGCAGGCCCAGACGGTGTGCGTAGCGGCGAATGGGAAACAACACCAACATGCTGCACAACATGGATGGCAGAATGGTTACCACCAGAAGCCAAACCAACCATTGCGAAACGTTTTCCAAAGGAACGGCA
>JAPOKD010000892.1 GCA_029977825.1 Planctomycetota bacterium
CCTGTCAGAAACTCCGCTCGGGTTGGTGAACAAACAGCACAGACATAGAAGCGATCAATCTCCGCGCCATCACGGGCCAATGCGTCAATATTGGGCGTGGAGAGATTGGGATTGTCATGCAGGCTGAGGTCTCCCCAACCCTGATCATCTGCCAAGATCACAATCACATTAGGTTGCTTGAATCCATCAACCGCAAGACATGCATTAGAGGAAAACAGGTGGGTTGCAAGACTTACAAACAGACAGAGACAGAATTTTTTCCAGACAGGGTTCAACGACATTTTCAATCTTTCTCGTGGGTAGCCATTTTGTGCTTACAGCCTAATTTGGGTAAGGCGGTCAGGCAACGCAGGCGATTTCCCAAAAGCACTCGGAGCAAGACAATGTGCTGACCCGGTTCCCTTTATACTGTGGATCATGGAGAAACAGCCACAAGATGAACGCAGTTTGCCAGCTACCTCAGAAAACCCTGATGCGGAGCCGTCGACTTTACCTCAGGAGATGTCGGATGACCATCAGCAGGTACTTGAGGATGTCATGGCCGACTATCTTGCAAACCTTGATGCAGGCAATGCTCCAGATCCTGCGGCTTATCTTGAAGCGCATCCTCAACATGCAGACGAACTTTCTACATTTTTCCGAAATCACCATTGGCTGGGAGTGAACTCACCCCCCGATGTTCCGTCTCTTGTAGGTGCAAAGATTGGACCCTACGTCATCGAAGAAGAAATAGCGCGAGGCGGGATGGGCGTTGTGTATCAGGCACATCAGGAGGGTCTTGACCGCCGGGTTGCATTGAAACTGATTAGCGGCGGTGTGCTGGCAGGCAAAGAAGAACGCAGTCGTTTCCGACTGGAAGCAGAAGCAGCGGCCCGCCTTGATCATCCTGGCATCATCTCAATCTATGACATCGGATCATGGCGGGGCTATGAGTATTTTTCGATGGCATTCATTGATGGTCCTACGCTACAGACACACGTCGATGCACGTGATTTGAGTTACGACCGAATAGCAATCTTGCTACGCGATATTGCCGATGCTGTTCACTATGCACACCGTGCCGGTATCGTCCATCGTGACCTGAAGCCCGACAACATTTTGATCAACGCCGATGGCTATCCGCTTGTGGCTGACTTCGGTCTTGCAAAAACACATCGTGGAGGAAGCATACTCACACAAACGGGCCAGGTCCTCGGCACACCGCACTACATGAGCCCTGAACAGGCGAGTGGTTGCCGTGACTCTGATGCCTCATCAGACGTCTACTCCCTTGGTGCCATTCTGTATGCGATGCTGACAGGGCAACCACCACATGAAGGCGACTCTGCTGCACAAATTCTCCGCAGCCTCGCAGAGGACGAACCTTTAACACCACGACAGATACGCAAAGATGTACCGGCTGATCTGGAGAACATCTGTTTAAGGGCAATGCGAGCTGAACCGACCGCCCGTTACGCGACAGCGGAAGACATCGCACTTGATCTTGATCGTTATCTCTCTGGTGAGGCAACCGAGGCGGGAAGCAGTGGTTTACTGGACCGGATGGCACGTGAATTTCGCCGAGACCAGCACCAAACCTACTTCAAAAACTGGGATCGGGCCTTAGAGAGTATTGGTTTCATTGTCTTCGTAGCCCACCTGCTGATGTACGGTTTACAGGCCTCGTTATCAAATACCGCACACCATTGGATTGCCTACTGGCCAATCCGGGCCCTGATGATGACTGCGATTTTCTTTGTCATTTACCGGGCACGCGAAGGAGCGATGCTACCAAGTAGCATGGCAGAACGCCCCGTTTGGTCGATCTGGATCGCATATCTGGTCACCCTCGCAGCACTCAATTTGATCACCATCACCACGGGTGGCGAGCAGGACAATGTTTTTCAGACGGCGGCGGCTCTAAGTGGCTTTGCTTTTATCGCGCTGTCGGGTCACATCTGGGGGGGCGCGGCCTCTCTGGGCCTGGGCTTTTTAGCGGTTGCCGCGGCCTGTGCTTTTTTCCCAACAATCTCGCCCCTTTTGCTAGGTACCATGTGGCTGGTCAGCATGCTGACTCTTGCTCGACATTACCGAATGAAATCGGCAAACTAGGCGTTCACTTGCTTCGTAAGCACGGTAAGTGCTGGGAAACCCATCGGTCACTCAGCTTCTGAAAGACGTCCTCTGTCATTTCAAACAGTTGCCGGGTGAAACCCTGGTAAATCATGCGTACAATGAGCAGGTCCTTCCAATTACCATTCCAGCCCCGAGGTAGCCGCCACGATGCGTGACCCCCATTCAATCAATCGACGTGTATTTCTTGAATCAACCGCTGCAGCGGCAATCGCTACTGGCTCAGTTCTAACCTCTGGCTTACAGGTCTCCGCAGCCGACACTGCCACAAGTGCCGAGTCAGTCGTAGGTACGCTGTACTCAACCCTTAGTGAACAACAGAAAAAAACAATCTGCTTTGACTGGAATCACCAGGATGACAAACGAGGGTTATTGAGAACCTTCGTAGCCAATAACTGGAATATTACCAAGCCTGAAATCAATGATGATTTCTACACAGATGAACAACGTGAGTTGATCGTCAAGGTATTCGAGTCCATCGTGAACCCGGCGTGGCACGAGCGTTATTACCAGCAACTTGAAGACGACGCAGGTGGGTTCGGCAACGAGCAGTCAATTGCGATCTTTGGCAAGCCGGGTGAAGGTAAATTCGAACTCGTTCTGACAGGTCGACACATGACCCTCAGGTGCGATGGAAATTCAGCAGATCATGTTGCCTTTGGTGGACCCATTTTCTACGGACACGCACCCGAGTTCAATGAAAATCCG
>JAPOKD010000762.1 GCA_029977825.1 Planctomycetota bacterium
AGCGTAACCGGTAACTTGTCCGCGGGCCTTGGCACTCCATGACATTGCATTTGCAACGTGATCAATGCCATGCAGCAACCCGAATTTTACAAAAAATATGATTGCTGCAGCTGAGGCGATCATGATCAATACCGACATGTCACTCATTAGGCAGTACCTGTGCGTTAGTCGTGGACGAAATCAGCTGCCAGTCGCAGTTATTGTGAGCATAATAGCATCTCACTGCAGTCTGAGCAGGATAGGTGGAATGACTTCACGTCAGCAGGGGGCCGGTTTTGATAAGATACTGCTCACTGACTGGTCAATCTGTTCGCCTCTCCGGTAGTCGTCGGATTGTCAAACAACTGCTAGCCAGTCGTTTGGCCGGCGAAGGACTCTTTTCCGGGTAGTGAAAATGGAATGACGACAACGTTGTTGGTAATCGCTTTGCCTGTTTTCAAGCAGGCAAGTTGGGGGAATTTGATAGTAGTACAGCGGCCATTATGAAGCAGTGTGTTAATTCAGCATAGCAATGATTTTAGAGCACAAGGTTGGTTGTTGCTCTGTGCTGGACGCGCGTGTGGTTGCCGGATGATCTTTACGATTGCTCTCACAAAAAGGCGTTGAATGATGCTGAGACTGTTGGTTCTGGGATGGTTGGAAACTTGGCATAAATGGAAGGTGCCGAAGAGTGAATTTCTATGTAACTGTTGTTCGAACTTCTATTCGAATTTTCAAGAAAAGCAGCTTTGATGAACACCTCCACGCGTAATTCGAAGCTTCATTTGGCGATCGCTGCTGTTGCTGCATTCGCAACCTACTTTTGCATGTATGCTTTTCGTAAGCCGTTCACTGCAGCAACTTACGAAGGTTATCCCGATGTTGAGTTGGGACTGTTGAAGCTTGCTGGTGGCCCAGCGATTGTGCTGGGACTGAAGACGCTGCTGGTCGTCTCGCAATTGACTGGATACATGTTGTCAAAGGTGATTGGTATCAAGGTGGTGTCTGAAATGACGACACGCAACCGGGCCGGCACCATCATTGCTTTGATTGCGTTCGCTGAATTCGCATTGATCGGATTCGCATTTGTACCAGTCGGTTGGAAACCGCTCATGATGTTCTTGAACGGGCTGCCCTTGGGGATGGTGTTCGGTCTTGTGATGTCCTATCTGGAGGGGCGTAGACAAACCGAAGCGATGTCAGCAGTTCTGTGCGCCAGTTTTATCATGTCGTCGGGGGCAGTGAAGTCGATTGGACAATGGCTGATCCAGGACATGGGCGTGGATGAATTCCTGATGCCCATGCTGGCTGGGCTTCTGTTCCTTCCTGTGTTGTTCGTATCGGTTTGGGGGTTGCAGCGTACTCCATTGCCTGATGAAAGCGACTTGCATGCGAGATCAGAGCGAAAGGCAATGGATCGTTCCGCGCGTTGGAGCTTTTTTGCCTCCTTCTGGCCGGGTTTGTGCATGATTTTATTCGTTTACATGGCGATCACACTTTTACGTGCGATACGTGACGACTTTGGTGTTGAGCTGTGGCGGGACATGGGAGTCACCGAGGAACCATGGGGATATGCGGTCTCGGAGTTCATTGTTGCGATTTGCGTCACTGCACTGAGTGCCAGCGCGATTTGGATCTCCAATAACCTGGCCGCACTGGGCGTGACGTTCGGGATGATGTGCGTGTCCTTTGTCTTGGTCGCTGCGTCAGCCGTGATGCAACATCTGGGCTGGCTGGGGCCGCTTTCATTCATGGTTGCCTGTGGTATAGGACTCTATTTTCCTTACGTGGCATTTCATACCACTATTTTTGAACGTCTGGTCGCGGCCTCGGGCCGTGCCGCCAATCTGGGTTTCATGTTGTACTTGGCTGACTCGTTAGGCTATCTCGGTTATGGTGTGGTGCTTGTCGCTCGCAATACTGTTGAAAAAGACGGTGAAGTGTTGCCATACTTTCTTCAGTTGTTGGTTGTCATTGCCGTTCTGTCGTTCATCAGTCTACTCCTGGCAATTTTGTATTTTCAGCGGGTTCTTCGCATTCCAAATGATCGGAATCGGAAAGCTCTGGGTGGTGAAAGTTAACTGGTGGTGTAGTAGGATCCGTGCAGGATGTGTGGCTGAACACTTCCCGAGAATCTTCTAGTGATCTCTTTTTTGAAATGCTCGGATCGTAAGTGCCTGGGGAATTAGCCGTGGATGAATCATTGTCAACCAGTTCTGACGTCATCAACTCGGGTGATTCTGATTCCGGGGTCCTTGCGGCGGTTTTTCATGATGCCCGGCGGGGAATTGAGTTTTGTCGATTTCCGCGGCCTGAGGTTCAGGTTGGAGAGACTTTGGTGCGGATCCATTGTTGCACTTTGTGTGGCAGTGATTTGCATACCATTTCGGGTAGAAGAACTGAACGAAGTCCTTCGATTCTGGGTCATGAAATTCTTGGTGTTGTCGAAGATGTATCAGACGCTCCCGTGTTGGATCTGCAGGGTAACGCGATCAGGCGTGGAGATCGTGTTACATGGGCCATCTGTGTGTCCTGTAGGGAATGCGACCGATGCCAGGCAGGATTACCGCAAAAGTGCCGGGAACTCAGGAAGTATGGACATGCATTGGCGGAAGGACGTTTTGCTCTCAGCGGTGGTTTAGCGGAAGCGGTTCTGTTGCGTTCGAATACGGCAATTATCAAAGTACCCGTTGGACTGCCTGATCTTGTCGCTTGTCCAGCCAATTGTGCCACCGCAACTGTCATGGCTGCATTTAATGCAATCGGATCGGTGGAAGGAAAACGCGTCCTGTTACTTGGTGCGGGGCTGCTGGGGTTGACTGCAGCAGCTGTCGCTCAGACGCGTGGAGCTGCGGCGATAACCGCTTCCGATCCCCTGACCGAGAGGGTACGACTTGCCGAGAAATTTGGGGCGGATGGCAAGATTGACTGCAGTGAATTTGATGTGGTGATGGACTTTTCCGGATCGGTTGATGCCATTGAGGCGGCAGTGAAGGTGGCAGGTGTCGGGGCGAAAATAGTCCTTGTGGGTGCGGTCATGAAATGTGATGACATAAGGTTGAATCCCGAACAAGTGATACGAAAATGTTGGCAGATTTTTGGGATCCATAATTATGCGCCCGTAGATCTCATGGATGCGATCTGTTTTTTGCGGGATCACCATCACACCTATCCTTTTGCCGATCTGGTTTCTGAGGAATTTCCGCTTCAGGAAATTGACAAAGCAATTCGATACGCGGATGCAAAACGGCCGATTCGTGTCGCCGTTCGGCCGGAGACGTGTGATGAACGAAATTGATCAAGTGATAATGCTGTTTGATAAATACGGTGACTCACTTTATGGGGGTGAAGCAATTTCCCAGCGTGATCATGCGATTCAGGCAGCCATGTTGGCAGAGAACGAAAATGCCACCCCCGCGTTGATTGTCGCCGC
>JAPOKD010000015.1 GCA_029977825.1 Planctomycetota bacterium
CTGCATTGGGTTGCTGTCTACAGCCGTGCTTGGGCGTTAAGCGAGGTCATAGCTCGGCACGCCAAGGGTCCAATTGATGGAAGCCATGGCCCGCTGGAATTTGCTGTTGATACTCGTCCAGAATTCTTTGAAACAACAATTGCACCAATCCTTTCGAACCACTGTCTTGAATGCCATGATGCGGCTTCGCAAAAGGGTGGTCTCGATTTGTCCCACAAAGACATGGCATTTCGGGGTGGTGAGTCAGGGAAGGCAATCATGGCAGGGCAAGCTGCGGATAGTCTGCTCTGGTTGTCGATCGATTCGGACGAGATGCCTCATGATCGCCCGGCGCTCAGCAGTGTCCAGAAGCAGGCGGTGAAGAAGTGGATAAATGAGGGTGCTGTGTGGAATGTTGACTTTGTGGATCCTGCTATCTACCGGCATGTGCGGCAGTCAGGTAATTGGGTCCAACGTCTTACGATCCCTGAATATGTGGCCACAGTTAAGGCGATTTTCGATGTAGATGTGGTGAAAGAAGCAGCGGAGCGTTTGCCAAAGGATCAGCGGGCCGATGGTTTTCGGAATACGGCGTACAACCTGAGTGTCGATTTGAAGCATGTCGAAGCCTATGCCCAAATGGCTGCTTTGATCGTCGACCAGATTGACGCTGTGCAATTTGCACGCCGTTTTGGTAAGAGCCGGAGGTTGACTGACGACAACATGCGTCAATTGATTGCAAAGCTCGGCAGGTGGGTTTTGCGCGCACCGCTGACTGAAAAGGAAATTGCTTTATACCGCGGAATTTCGACGACCGTGGCCAGCGCTGGTGGGGACTTTGGTGAGTCTGTGGAAATGATTCTCGAGGCAATGCTGCAATCGCCCAGATTTCTCTATCGCATTGAGAACCAACGCGGGGATGGAACTCGTTGGCCGGTGAGTGATTACGAACTCGCATCCCGGATCAGTTTCATCGTCTGTGGATCGGCGCCCGATGATGTCTTGCTGAATGTGGCAGATTCAGGGCAGTTAAGTGATCCTGACGAATTGCGTCAGCAGGTACAACGCCTGCTCGCAACTCTCGAAGCTCGTGCCCAATCAGAACAGTTTATTATTCAATGGCTGGACCTTGATCGGCTCCGGAACATGATGCCGGATCGGAAGCGTTTTCCCGAGTGGCATGATTCGCTTGCCGATGACATGCGTCAGGAAACGATCGATTTTTTCATGGATCTTGTGTGGGAACAGAAGAGATCTTTATCGGATCTGTTGAACGCGCAGTTCACCTACCTGACGCCACAGCTGGCAAAACACTACGGGATCACTGCAGCCGGTCCGGGGACACGACGTTATGACCTTAACGACATTCCGTCTCGAGGCGGATTGCTGACACAAGCGAGCGTCCTGACCATGGGCGGGGATGATGCCTCAATGGTTGCGCGAGGGTTATTTGTGCTCAGTGATTTGCTTTTTAGTGAAGTGGGTGATCCACCACCTGGGCTGGATATCACGCCCGTTCCGACAAGTCCGGGGAAAACGCATCGAGTCATCGCGACAGAACGTATTGAAAGCGAGTCGTGTGGAGGCTGTCATTCGCGTTTTGAACCGTTAGCTTTTGGTCTTGAGCGTTACAACGGTGTCGGTGTTTTTCAAACTGTGGATCAGCATGGCAATTCACTAAGGCAGGATGGGGAAATCCTGTTTCCCGGTGACGCAAAATCCACGGCGTATAAAACATCAGCGGAAATGATGGATCTGCTTGCCGGCAGTAGTCGCGTCAAGGAATGCCTGACTCGGAAGGTTACTCAGTTTTTGTTGGGACGTCCGCTGGACTTAACCGATGCTCATGGCCTCAGAAAAATTCATGAAATGTCACAAAAGAATGGTGGCACTTATCAAAGCTTGGTCACCGCGATTGTTCTCAGTGACCTTGTTCGTACGACACAAACCGAGCCGGAGCTTGACCAGTGATTTAGTTCCCTCCATTTCCGTGTTGCTGACGCTGATGGGGTTCCACTGAAATCCATTTGTAAAAACAATTCCGCTCGTTCGGTGACATGTGTCACACGATAACAGTGCTGGTAAAAAATCCTCGTTATCCCCGATTTTGATATTGCCATGAAACAGTTTCAAATGCACCGGCGAACGATGCTCCGTGGAGCGGGTGGTGTTCTGATTGGCTTGCCGTTACTCGAAGAAATGATTCTTCCCGCGGCGGCTGCAACTGAACCTCAAATTCCGGTGCGAGCGTTCAATGTGTTTTTTGGTCTGGGAATTCCAGCTCCGCTTCAAACCGAGGGGTTTGATGGTGTGTTGGAGCCATTGCAGCCGCTGAGTGAGAAGCTGCTGATCATGCGGAGTGTGGATCAGGTGCGTTGTGATGAGTCGGGAATCAATGCACATTTCGATGGTGCGAGTGGGGCGTTTACCGCCACCCCGCCTGCTGGCGAAGCCAAAGCAGGAGGCGCATCGGTGGATCAGGTTATTCGTAAGAGTGTTCACCCGGACGGAATGCCTCCCGGAATGGTTCCGACGTTGATTGGTGGAACGTTCTTCCGGCGTAGCCGTGTAAGTCGGTATGTCCATAGCTACAACGAGGATGGCACGGTTGCGGCCACGATTCAAGAGAGACCACGAGACCTTTTCAATCGTGTCTTTGGAGTGATCCAGGGAACAGGTGATTCGGGCGATGCGCGCAAGCAGCGTTTAAGACGCAGCGTACTCGATTCGGTTGTGGAACAGTATCGATTTTACTCGGGCAAGGAGTCCCCTTTGGGAAGCGTCTCCCGGGGACGTGTGGCTGATCATCTGGAGCGGATTCGCGAATTTGAGCAGCGTGCATTTGAAATGGAAAATGCTGGCCCTGACTCACCACCAATGCCGCCGAGGTCGGCACTTGCACATGGTGGAATTGCGGATCCGGGTGGCGAGGGAATCGACATGAAGATTGATGACCTCGTCAAAGAGTGGCGTTTGATGGCCGATCTTTACGCGTTAGCTATCGAACTGGATCGGGCCAGATTTGGATCTGTAACATTCTTGGCAGCGGGTGAACGACTGCGAGTCACTGGGGATTATCAGTACAACGGTAAGCAAGTCTATTCATTCGATGATGCGAAGGAGTTGAACAAGAGTGGGTCGGGTGGATGTAGCCACGAGTGGTGGCACAAGTTCAATCCCAAAAAAGAAAATAGACAGCTGCGAGCCCATGCTCATATGAAAATGCGGGAAGTCGCATACTTTTTAAGCCGCCTCGATGACGTCCGTGAAGCCAACGGAAAATCCATTCTCGAAAATTCGTGCATTACCATTTCGACTGAATCCGGTGATGGTCGACACTCTGACGTTAAACGGGAATTGTCAGGTGTTTTCCATGCGATTTCGGGTGCCAATGGACGGTTCAAGACGGGGGAGATACTGGATGTCGGTAAAGAGGCTATCGATGTCTACAATACGATGCTTGAAGCCTATCAAACGGGGCAGCGTTTGGGGCCAAAAGACCGGGAGTACAGCCGCGTGCATGGTATCCTCGCCTGATCGTCAATCAGAAAGTATCTTGAAGTGGCACGGCTGGTGTTTTGGTGTTTCAGTTCTGACGCGGCGAAACCCCTTCATCTGAAGGCGGATATTCGGGCAGTTTAGCTTCCCATCTGTGATTGCATGAGACTGGAGTCTCAGTGGAAATGCGTGGGACTGTCGCATCGTATCTGTTGCCGGTTTTTGGAAGCGATGGCATGGTTTTTAAGTCACGACCCTAATTTCAAGTTTGAACAGACGCATGATTATTCAACCACTCCGTTCTGGCATTTCACTCATGTTTTTGATTTGGGTAGGGTTCTCGTTTTGCGTGAACGTCGGTGCTCAGGATGAAAAGATGAATGTCGTCTTCGTCCTATGCGATGATCATCGTTTTGATTGCCTTGGCGCTGCAGGGCATCCGTTTCTGGAAACGCCGCATATCGACGCTTTGGCCTCGAAGGGCGCGATGCTGACCCATGCCTACGTCACGACATCACTGTGCTCACCCAGTCGGGCATCGATCCTGACTGGGCAATACGCTCACAATCATAGAGTTGTGGATAATTATCACCCGGTCGATCCGGGACTGATTTTCTTTCCCCAGCAGATGCAGAAATCTGGTTACGAGACAGCTTTCATCGGAAAGTGGCATATGGGCGGGGATATCGATGATCGCCAACGCGGCTTTGACCATTGGGTCGCGTTCAAAGGTCAGGGTACATATTGGCCCGATGGACATGGGACGACTCGGGAAGTTCCGCAGACCACCTACGACGGTTTTAACGTCAACGGTCAGCGGGTACCGCAAAAAGGTTACATCACTGATGAATTGACGGATTATGCCATCGATTGGTTGAATCAACGCAAATCAGACAAGCCATTCTTTATGTATGTGAGTCACAAAGCCGTCCACGCAGATTTTGTTCCAGCTGATCGTCACCGAGGTCGATACGAAAATGCCGACTTGCCCATTCGGACGCCTACCATTGCAGAAATGAAGAAAGGGAACCTGCCAATGTGGGTTCGTAATCAGCGGAATAGCCGGCATGGTGCGGAATTTGGGTACAACATCGAAGGTTTTTCGCCTGAGGTTTATTACCGTCGCTACTGCGAATCCTTGCTTGCCGTTGACGATAGCGTAGGTCGCTTGACCACCTATCTTGCTGACCGGGAACTGTTGGACAACACACTCTTCATTTATATGGGGGACAATGGATTTCAATTCGGAGATCATGGGCTGATCGACAAACGCACTGCTTACGAAGCAAGTGCAAAGGTGCCGCTGCTCATGATGGCAAAAGGAAAAATACCAGCTGGTTTGCGGTTCGAAGGATTGGTGGGCAATATTGATTTGGCTCCCACAATTCTTGACGCAACCCAATCACCTGAGATTGAAAACATCGATGGCCAAAGTTTCTGGTCCGCCTTGTGTGCGGCAGATGCTTCGCAGTTGAAACGGCCTGATTTACTTTATGAGTATTATTGGGAACGCAATTATCCACATACACCTACGCTGCACGCCATCATTGGGGGGCGATGGAAGTACATTCGTTGTCATGGCCTTTGGGACCGGGATGAACTGTATGATCTGGAGCAGGATCCTGGGGAGATGAATAATCTGATTGACCGACCGGAGCAAGCAGACCGAATCGTCGCATTGAATAAACGGCTTTGGCAGCTTTTGTTCGAGAGCAACGGACGCGAAGTGCCGTTACTAGAAGACCGAGGTCCCCGCTTTCCATGGCGACATCCTGAAGAGTCTGCAAAAGCAGAGTTTCCCCGCGAGTACTTTCGTCGCAATGAGTATGGAGAGCAGAAGTGAAAACACAGGTACGTTGCCTGTGGTGGGCAGGGGCAGTTCATCCACCGCTTTCACGATAGTACAGTAACCACCAAAGTATGGTGCCAAAAATGACGACTGCTGCGTTGAGAATCCAGATGGTCCACACTCGGAAACGTGTATCAGTGTTGCGGTATACGGTTGGGTCGAGTTTCAGAAGTAGGTAGATCGAGTAAAAACTCAGAACAGGCGGGAAAAGCAAGAGTCCGACGACGGCTGACTTTGCACAGCGTGATAGTGATTCAGCCTGGCTTTCCTCGTTCTCTCCAGTTGGACTTTGTTCTGGTGGTAACCGCTGTCGGTTTGTGCTAACGAGGAACTCTTGTTCCTGTGTGCTGTTGATCTTCAGTCCTGATTGAGTTTGAGCTAATTGTTCTGCTGCATCCTGTTGGGAGTGGACCTGAATTTCACTCTCGCCGGTAAGCAGATATTCTTCTCTGCTGGCAGTTGCTTTATCATTTATTTTGTTGCAAGACCAGCAAACGTCAAAAGTTGGCTCGTTTTGCTCATGACAGCGACGACAGATCCATGGAGGGAAGTGTTGCGCACGCAGGTGATCCTGCTTTAGTATTTTATCCGCACGTTCATGATGACACTGTTCGACTTCGACTCGTATTGGTCGCGATGTGGGGGCACCGCCCAGACTCAACGCGACATTGGGATCCGTTCCTGTAATCAGAACAGGTATCTTTTCTGCAGCAAGTCGCATGCGAATCGTCTGCGCCTCAAATTGGTCTGCGCATTCTCGCAAGATTGAATATTGGTCACTCACGCTGACGCCACTTGAATCTTTTTGAAATCAGTGCCTTGCCGGGGAAGCCATCACTGAAATTATCAACGATGCACGATCAAGGAATATTTTAATTGCTTTGCGGACTAAAAACATCTGCTCCTGGTGGACAGGTGTATGATGCCGCCAAGATGTTTTTGTTCACATCACAATCTTGTTTCTCTCGCTGTCACTGTGGTTTTCTTCCATGCCGACAGCAACTCAAAAAAACGAAGGTGTGTAAGCTTCCTATGTTCCACAGCACAGCACCCCGCAGTCATGGCAAGTGAGTTAACAAAGTGACCTGACATCATGCTGCTTTCGGAGGCTTGCAGTGGTTTGGCGTGGTACTTCCCAGGTTTCAATTTTAATGCCAACTTGGCATTTGTGAGCTGATAACTCAAGTTTCGGGGCGGTAGAACGGCCAGCAATACGCTCGCAATAGTTGCGGCAATTGTCTGTGAGATTCTGGAATGGATGGTGTGCGAACGTTGCGACTCTTATTCCAGCTTACTGCCTGCTTGACCGGCTCAGCAGGCTGAGCATTCCTTTGGGCCAGCACTATAGCAAAGTCGCAAATCAGTTTGGAGCACCGCAAAACAATTGTCATGTAGTGGCGAGGTTGCTCGATTTGGGTGGTTACATCACCAATGCATTAAGCCGCGCATTGCTCGTCACCGTCTCGCACTCGGTGATCCATTTTTTCAGGCGTCTTGTGCTCGGAATGCGCCGCCCACGCAATTGTTGTCGTCCCAAGGTGCTTTCAGCGAAACGCTCCAGGTCCCGATGCAGTCGAGCTGGCGACTCCATTGCAAGTCCACGTACGCTTCTTCGGTGAATGCTGATTAATAGCAATGCATCTCTGGGCATCATTCCGGGAACAGATGCTGAGAAGCGTATCGCCCGACGATACTGTTTGAGTACTTTTAAGGCCTTTTTGGGAGCACCAAATTGCGAAGCCAGGCTTTCCAGATCAGCGGTCGCCAGATCTCCAGTTGTTGAGATTCCCATGCTGTCGAGGCGGATGCATCGGCGATTGCTACACAGTTTTGCGTGCGCCAGTTGCATGGACAGGAGACGCTCCCGGTGGTGCGGTAATGATCGTGCGTTCGGTAGAGCTACAGGGCTCAATGCAGATTGAGAGTTATTTGTCTTGGGTTTTTCAACTGCAGCATAGAGAACCACCTTGTCTGACTCGTGATCAACGACAGTCGGTTCTTGGCGTCCGAAGGAGAAGATTTTTAGAAGTTGACGCAGCATGTAGATCACCTGTGGAGTGGAAGGGAGATTAGGCACTCAACAACCTGATCTTTAACCAATTCTTCCAAATCAAAGCGAGATCGTTTTTTTGCCGATTTTTTCGACGCTGTTCCTTTTTGGTGCTTGCCCGTTTTGACATCAGATCAAAGATTGCACCTATTGGCAGTCAGCACTACTGATCGAAGCTCGCTCTTGTAGCGGGTTCGTCACCTGCTGAGTTGCCCCACCACGAGCCAGCCCGGTTCCAGACTTCCTCGGGTACATCATCGGGTGATTGCAAGAGATCGTTTTCCCGCCAGTCTCCCCCTGTGATTGAGGCTAACGCGTCCTCAACTTCTTCCAACCTTTCTACCGAGTCATTGGAATCGGAGTTCTCTTCGAACCACGCCCAGCCCAAGCTGGGGGCGGGGGGCAGTGTTGGTTGGACAGCTTTGATTTTCTCGACTGTCGGTGATTTGCGTTTTGGTTGCTCGACGTAGATGACGCTCGGCTGGCGAGCAGGTTTGGGGGGTGGAGCCGGTTTTTCCGCGATAGGTTCCTCGATCTCTGGCTCTGCAGATTCAGATTCTTCCGCTATCGGTTCCTCGATGATCTCTTCGTCTTCTACAAGCTCCTCTTCCTCGTATTCATACTCGTGTTCCGATTCCAGTTCAGGTTCCAGGATGGTGGCTCTTCCTGGTGTTCCCTGCGCGGGCATCATGCGAACCTGTACCTCGATGTCGTGGAAGATATCAACGATGTGTTGGTGGCACGTAAACATCATCACTTGATGTCCGAGTTCAGCAAAGGTTTGAAGCGTTCGTGCTGCACACACTGCGCGATCTCGGTCAAAATTGACCAAGACATCATCCAGCACCAGCGGCAACATGACGCCGCGTCGAGCGTAAGCCGCTGCGAGTGACAGTCTGAGGGCGATGAATACAGCTTCACGCGTTCCTCGACTGAGTACTTCCAGAGGAATTGATTTGTTGTCAGCATCCCCGATCTTAAGCTGGTTGGTGCCTAGCGGTGTCCAGATTCGGGTGTATTTTCCATCAGTCAATTGATTGAGGAAGGTGGATGCTTCGCGTAGTGTTTCAGGTTGGCGTTCACGTTCGAACGTGCGGCAAACATCTTCAAGAAGGCAGCTTGCCATGGATAAAGTTTGCCAACGTCTTGCAGCGGATTCGATCCGACGTTCGATGCAACCGAGTTCAAGTTGCGCCACGGTGAGCCGCGAGTCTTCTCCCAGTTGTTTCATCTCCTGAGAAATCTGTCCCTGCTGTGTGCGAAGTTGTGCAACCCTTGTTTCCGTTTCACTCATGTTGGCTGTCAGTGATTCCCATCGCCGGTCAAGGTCTGCGGCTGATGCATCTTCGATCACCGACTCGACGTCTTCATAGGCCACATGGTTGCCAATCATGGACTTGATCTGTTTCTCTAGATCTTCATGTTTTCTGTTCATTTCGACCAGCTGGGCCTTGCGGTCAACCATCTGGTAGAACTGTTCCGGGGTGGCAACTCCACACTTGGCCCACAGAGCGCGACGTTGTTGTTCACCTCTCTCAATGGCTCTGTGATGTCCGCTCTGCTGCCGTTTCAGCTGAACATCCTGATCTTTCAATTCCCGGCGTCGCTTGATCCAGTGATGCTGTCGTGATAACTCGCTCTGCATGTAGTTCAGCTTTTCAAGCGGTGTGGTGTGAGACACGTGAGACGAGTTGTGTTGCAGTTCTGTCTCCTCTGTGTCGTCTTCCTCACTGTTTTCGGTCGCGTCCTCTGACGTCACTTCGCAGTAAAGTGATTCAATACGTTTGGCGATTGCCTTCCGCTCGCGGCGACGTTGATCTTTTTCAGTCAGGAGTTCGTCGAGTCTTCGCCGACTATTCTGCAACGCTTCATAGCCATCGCTAAGACTGCGAACACTGGACGGCGACATGGAGTCGCTCAGCCCCAGTTGGTCTAACGTCGCAGCCCACGCACGTTTTGCGTCCCTGAGTCCGTCAACCGCGGCTGATGCGCGTTCCTGAGCGGCTTTGTAGGACTGTAATGCGGATTCATGATGGTGGTAGGTAGGTAACGCCGCTTCGAGTTCCGTGATTAGGTTTTGTGTATCACGGACTCGCAATTCCAGCGATTCGTTGGTGGTGGGTAAGGTCGAGTCGATGTCGTTGCGCTCGGCTTCGACTTCGCGGATTTGTCGCCGAAGTGTATCAATTTGCCGTTCGCAGTCTTCGCGGTCACGAGAAGTCGTCCGTTGACCATTTTCGCGGCCAAAATAATAGGTCAACAGACTCATGAATCCGAACAGAATGCAGAGCATGCCCCAGGTGGGGTCAGGCCTGGCAACCAGCCATGTGAATCCAAACACGTTGGCCATGCCGTAGATCAAGCCCATTCCACCTACGATGAATGGCACGCCTAAAAGTACCAACCGGTCTACGGGCAAGGCTTCTGCGGTGGTCAGGTCAACCGTTTCTTTTTCGAGATCGCGGTAATGTCTTTTCAGCTTCTCAAGGTGTTCCCCAAGCTGCATGCGATGTCGAAGCGTTGCGATGACTTCTGTGTTCTGGCGGATTGCCTGCTGCAGGTTGGTGGCATTTGCCCGTTCCAGAGTTTCCTGCAGCGAATCGGCAAGTTTGTCAGATTTTTCCTTGTAGTTGGCCGCGTCTGTTCGAGCCTGTTTCAGTAGGAAGGTTTGCTCTTTGACTTGTTTTGCGGGGCCAGACAATGCGCTCATGGTCTGCTTGGACAAGTCTGGCAGTTGAGATACGTCTCCCGACAACAGGGTCTCACGATCTTCGTCATCCATGCCCAACCGATCAGCATCGGTTTCAAGCTGTTTTTTGGCCCGCTCGATTTGCTGATCAAGACGCTCGAGTTGCTCTTCCAGTGCTTCAATCCACGTGGCTTGCTCAGCAGCCGCCTCAATTCTGCCCCGTAGATCAAACAGTCGGCGGCTGACGGGCAATTGTTCTGCTTTTTCACGGACAGCGCGTCGCTTGTTTTTAACATCCTCCAGCCGTGACCGGCGTTCTTCCATCATCGCGTCGATTTGCACCAGTTGTGAAGGTGCCTCTTCAGGCAGAAGAGCGTCCTCTTCCATTTCTTCCATGGACTCCGACAACAGGTCACGTTCCTGCCATTTCTCAAAGATGTTGGAGGCAATCTCAACACAACGGGCTTCCCGCTCCCATCCGGAAATCCGGTCAACCAGCTGGACAATTTCCTGATCCTGCGATCGACGTTGCGATGCTAATTCGCTCCAACGACGGCCTCCACGGGTCAATTGCTGCACTTCATCGCGAAGTAACTCCCGTTTGTTAATCAGACTGTGTAACTTGGCAGTTTCCGCGTCGGCAGCTGTAGCTTGGTCTCCAATCAGATCCTCGCGACCCTCGCGTAATGATCGTAGGACATCTACCAGCGATACACGGTCAAGACCGCTGGAGAGTTTGTAGAGTTCATCGGCAGCAGCCGTATCATCAAGACTGCTAAGTTCCTGCAGTTCACGCATCCCGATCGCGAATACATTGGTGAAAATTGACTCGTCAATCTGTCCCAAAAGGCTGCTAAGTCGGTGTTGTCCCTGGCTGAGTCCATCGTGTCCGGTGACGGATAATTGGCCCGTTGAGCCAGTGTCCGTGAGTTGGCTCCTGCGGCGGATCTCATAACCTCCGCCAGGACCCGTCACGCGGATTGCACCGCCTGGCGTACCGCCATGGACCGGTGGCAGGTATTTCTCACGACGATCATCCGTAAACCCGTACAGCATTGCGCGAACAAACTGCATCAGTGTTGTTTTGCCAGCCTCATTAGGGCCGTAAAACAGCGTCATCCCCTCAGGAAGGGAGTCAACGGACAGTCCGGTCCAAACACCGAATCCATCGATCTGAATGTCTTTTACTTTCATGATTTCTGCACCAAGTTCGGCTTTCCGCCACGGAGCAATTCGACACCCAACAGGGTTGCCTCGTCCAACACAGCCATCCGCTCTGAGGCAGCGACTTCTGCCAGCAAAGTGGTTGTTGTGCTGTTGAGACCTGAGTGTTCTTCAGTGGTCGGTAGGAGATTCAAGTCACGCCCATCGAGTTTGCGGTGCTTCTCAGCGGCACGCAGGAAATCACCAAGAATGGTGTCTTCATCGTTCCATGAAGTTGGGTATTGCTTTGGAGGGCGAATGGTCAGCATTGTGGTCCAGGCTGATGGGTTGCCATGCCCATACTCACGTCTTACCCACTGCAACAAGTCTTCGGTGTCACCCACGGATGCAAGCGTTTCTCCTGATGCGACCGAAATGTCCCAGCCAATCAAGAGGTGGCGGCCTCCGTTCTCGTGCTGCAAGCGTGCAATCCGTTCGCCCATTAGATTGCGGATGCCTCCGACAGCGGCGATTTCTGACGCATCGAGTTCGATATTGCAGTAACGGAAAACATCCGATTCAACGGTATGCACTCGGGTTGTACCGTCACCATCCACATCGACGGTCGAATAACCGTGCGCTCCGGCTTCTGACAGCGACCTGCCCTGTGGTGTTCCACAGTAGACGGCTGCTGCTTCCGCACCGCCCTCAATTTCCAAACGATTGTGTTTGCCACCAAGAGCCCAGTAATCAAAACGCCCTTCGGCCAAAGCATCTGTGTCTGCGTCGCCGTAGCCAACTGCAACGGTGTAATCGTCCGTAGGATCAATGCGGTAGCTGGGGACATGCAACACCTTCTGCCCGTCGCTGCTGCGACCCACGACGGTGCAAATGGAGCGTCCACCACGTTGAACGGGTGTTACCGTCACCCGGTTTTTTGGAAACAGGGTGACGTTGGGCGGTAGAGGTACCGAATCAGGCCATTTTTGCGGGTCGTCGGTCAAGCCCGCCGCCCAAAACACTGGCGTCTCTTTGCTGTTCAATTGTTCGAAATAGTCCAACAGCATGGCCATGCCATGCGGACCGGCTGCCTGCGGATTCAATAGATCACCCGACAACACGAGGAAATCAATGTTGTCCGCTAACGCTGCTTCAAACACGGCACGAGCAGCCTGACGCGGGGCTTCGGCCATTGCCTCACGCAATTGAGGAGGCAAAGAGTCCAGATCGCCCAAAGGCGTTTCCAGATGAAAGTCGCTTGCGTGTATGAATCGGAATGACTCGCCTGGCATTGGTTCCCTCCCTGCGGTCCTATTGCCGAAAACCTTTCTCCGCTCAAGTCTTTCTTGACTTGTTCTATGCGATTGACACCTACGTCAATCAGTGTCAAAGGCTGTCACCTCGTGTGAATCGACCTTCGAACAAGCCGCGCCCCGGCTACATAGACTCGGAAGTTTAATGAATTTTGGGACTTCAGGCCAAGTCAGATTTTTTGATGCACAAAAACATCCGAATTGGCGTCCCGTGTTTTGCTATCAACGCACTGCAATTGCGGGCGGGTAAATCGCGGTCTTCCAACAGCGATTACTCGGACAACGAGATTCTCTTTTGCGAGGTGAAGCTCGTCACAACGTATCAATCATGAACAGGGCGGTGAGATTTGTGTGCACGGCCACTGTGTGAGCCAATCACTGAGGAAGCAAGTCCAGTCCGTTAAGGTTGGCTATGCACTTGCTTCTTGCGCACCCATGTCCCGACTGCGGTAATACAGGGAGACAACAATCAGGGTAATGAAAGCAAGAGGAATCGTGATGATTCCAGGCTGGCTGAAGGGGGCAATCGCATTATCAGGATCCAGCCCGTAGACTGATTTGAAGGTGTCTCTGGAAAGAAGGATCCAACCAAGAGAACTGATCATCCCCACTAAAACGCTTGCGATGATTCCCTCCTTGGTTGTTTTTTTCCAGAACAGAAGCATCACCAAGGCAGGAAGGTTAGCGCTGGCTGCCACGCTGAATGCCCAGCCCACGAGGTAGCCAACGTTCAGTTCTTTGAACAGCACTCCGAGGATGATTGCGATTCCGCCTACGATGATTGCTGCAAGTTTCGCGACTTTGACTTGAGTTTCGCCAGATAGTTTTATTCCCATGACACCGATTAGCAGGTCGTGTGCAACGGCACCGCTACTGGCAAGGATCAAGCCACTGACCGTACCCAATACAGTGGTGAAGGCAATTGCTGAGATGACCGCGAAAAGCCAAGGTCGGATACTGTTAGCCAGCAGGGGGGCAGACATGTTGGTGTCTGTCAGGTCCAACGCACCACTGGTCATTGCTCCCAGTCCCAGGTAAAGCGTCAGGACGTAAAAGAATCCAATCGTCGCGATTCCCACAATCGTACTCTTGCGTGCCGCCGAACCATCTTTGACGGTGTAGTATCGGATCAGAATGTGCGGAAGCGAGGCGGTTCCACAGAACAAGGCGAGCATGAGCGACAGGAAATTCAATTTGTCACCAAAACTCTCTCCTCGGATGCCAGCAAATTTTGGATGTTCACCGGGGCGGAGGACACGCTCACCTGAGGTGGGTTTTTGGTAGTAAATTGTCGTCTTCGGGCCTTCCGGGTTCGTGATGGTCGTGCTCCCCCACAAAATGACTTCACTATCCCCAATGGTGGTGAAAAATGATATCGGCCCCAACGGACCTGTTGAGGTTTTTCCACCTGGGAGCTTGGAAAGATGTCCAATTGGCTGCAATTCCCGTTCGCCGCTTTCACGACCATTGGGTGCACCATCAATCAGTTTGGATGCTCCTGATCCAGTGACGGACTGCGCCTGTCTCAACAACTTTTCGTCGGACCCGGGAATGTCATCAATATGAAAAACGTCGTATCCCGCTCTGCCATCTTCGGGAACGAACCTAATGAATTCCTGCGTCTTCCCCTCGGTACTCAGCCAGCCTCCTGTCGGCGGAATGACCTTCCGACCTGCGATCGTACTCTGTTTCAGGTCCTGTTCACTCAGCGGGCCGATTGTCTCGAAACTACTTGTGTCGGTCGTCAGACCTTTTTGAAGAAGCATGACCACGAGGACTGTGCTGAAGATGACCAGTAGTGAGCCTTTCAGAAACTGGACCCATGTCGTTGAAACCATACCTGCTGTGACCACAATCATGATCACCACAACACCGACCGTTACGACGCCAACCCAGTGGGGAAGGCCTAGCAGTGGCTGAATGAGTGAACCTGCACCGACCATTTGCGGGATCAGGTAAAAAATGCTGACAACGAGCGTGCTGATCCCAGCAGCACCTTTAATTCCTCGAGAGTTGAATTTTGCATCCAGAGCATCGGCAAATGTAAACTTGCCGAGTCTCTTCATGGGTTCAGCGATTACAAATAGCGCGACAATCCATCCCGCCAGAAATCCAATGGAGTAAAGGAAACCATCGTAACCATAGGCTGCGATCATTCCACAAATGCCAAGGAATGATGCCGCGGACAGGTAGTCACCGGCGAACGCAACGCCATTAACAGCCCATGGAATCTGACCATGCGCTGCGAAATAACCTTCGGATGACTTCGCTTTGCGACCCAAGTAGAAGCTGAGTCCAACGGTGCCGAACACGAAACCCAAAAAGATAAAAATAGCGAGTGGTGCTGGGTCGTAGATCATTTGGAATCCCCCGGTGCTGCGGCTGCTTCTTCTGTTGCGATGTCCTCAGCTGGGTCTTTCTGGCACAGCATTCCATAAATCAGTGCCAAAACCAGTGCAAACGCAATCAGCCCAAAGCCGTACACAATTGCCAGGTTGAGCCCTACCAGAACGATGATTTCCATTTTGTCCGCGGCGAACGCATTGATCAGTACGAATCCGCTGTACAGAGCCAGGTAAACCAGGAATAAGAATAAGCCCAGCCTGGTATTGAACCGGCGTTGCGGCGAAGGTGATTCGGAAGTGTTCATGGACAAACAGCAACTTGTCTGTGTTAGAGGTTCAGCGTCAAAACGACGGTTCGCATAAAATACGAACGCCAGTTTATAAACGACTTAACATGCTGTCGCGAGTGTTCAATACGTGGACATCTGCCATTTTGCAGAATCCGTTTGTCTCGTGAGACCCTGAAGTTTGGGGCTGGAACGTGAGTACGGTGCCGCTGTTGATTACGATTATTGCATCTCAAAGTCCAACTTATTCATTGGCATAAGCTTCCAAAGCGGGCCGTTCATCCTCAAGTTGCCGCTGGCATGTGGCTGACATATGGGCATAATGGGGGCCCGCCTTGAGTGTGCATCGGGTTCTTGATTTGTGCACTTCTGCAATACTTCCGAGTACGAGACTCTGATGCCAGCGTCCACCATCAGGGCAGCATCATGCGTGCTACTGTGGGTGCAACTGATTCAGATAGCCAAAACCACTGGCAGTTCCGCTGCTTAACGCAACGCGACCCTTATTTCTCATCCAATCGGAGAGGCAAGAGTGCAACAGCTAACCCGTCACGTGTCGTTTATCATTCCAACGCTCAACGAGTTTGAATCGATTGAGGAATTGCACACGCGAATTCTGAAGGTGTGCAGCGAGCATCAGGTTCAAGCCCAAATCGTATTTGTGGATGACGGTTCAACCGATGGCACTTGGGCGGTCATGCAGGAACTGGTTCGGACCCATGCAGGTACCGAAGCGATCCGCTTTCGACGTAATTTCGGCAAGGCTGCTGCACTTTCGGCAGGTGCCGAGCTGTGCACAGGTGAAATTGTGATCACGATGGATGCCGATTTGCAGGACGATCCTCAGGAGATCCCAAGGTTTCTTGAAAAATTGGATGAAGGGTTTGATGTGGTGAGTGGGTGGAAACAGGTTCGACATGATCCGCTGCACAAAGTTTTGCCCAGCCGTGTGTTCAACTGGCTGGTCAGCCGGCTGACCGGTGTAAAGCTGCATGACCATAACTGCGGTTTTAAAGCTTACCGACGGGAAATTTTTGAAGAGGTGGAGCTCTACGGCGAACGTCACCGATTCATTCCAGTTCTTGCCGCTGCTCGAGGTTTCAAACCCAGTGAGATTGTGGTCGAACATCACGCTCGCCGATTTGGTCATTCAAAGTACGGGTTTTCGAGAATGATCAAGGGCTTTCTTGATCTGATGACGATTTATCTACTAACGGGATTTTCAAGTCGTCCGCTGCATCTCATTGGAGTGGGTGGGATGCTGTTCTTTACAGTTGGTGGTGTCGGAATTCTATCGTTATCAGCATGGTGGGTTATCTCGCGGTTGGTCGAAAGTATTGATCCTGTACACCTTCATGAGAAAGCACTCTTCTACTATTGCATTCTCGCACTCCTTCTCGGAGCGCAGTTTCTCCTTGCGGGCCTGTTGGCTGAATTGGTTGTCGCGAGGACTCACGGACCCCGGGAAACGTTCAGTATTGCAGAGCACTTTGCTGGGGATGTGAAAAATTCGAGTACTCAAGCTGGCGATGATCCGGAGAGGCAAAGTTCATGACTGAGCAAATCGCTTGTGAGGTAAAAGCACGCCGTTCTGCCTATCTGATTTTTGCTTTGATCGCGTTGGCTCTGACTGCCGGACGGATTTCGGTTGTGACAGGTCGTGATGGTACAACGGCGTTTTTGAGTGCGAATGACCGAAGCCGTTGGTGCACGGTTGCGTCACTCGTTGAGCATGGGACGTACGCGATCGACTCACAGATTGAAATCGTGGATCCCATTCGTCGCCACATTCGACCGTGGCAGACGATCGATAAAGTGCGGCACCTGGGAACTGATCAAAAGCAGCACTACTACAGCAGTAAACCACCGCTCTTTCCCACTGCGGTTGCGGGTATCTATAAAGTTGTGAATCTGGTCACCGGCATGACTTTGACAGATCAGCCGATCTACTTGACGAGAATTCTGTTGACGCTCGTCAACCTGCCGCTCCTCGCTCTTTTCTTTTTTGCCACGATGGGGTGCATCGAAAGAATTGGGAAAGATGATTGGTCCAAGCGGATGGCAGCTTTGGGGTGCTGCTTTGGGACGATGTTGCTGCCATTTGCCATCTCCTTGAACAATCACTTACCTGCTGCAACCGCCACGGCAGTAGTGGCTTGGATCTATCTGATGTCGGTCGGTGGAAACAGCAGCCTCAGTTCCGGAAAACCAGTCGACGGTTTTTCAAGAGGATCGAAGCAGAGAGACACAGTCCCCACCCACGGTGATGGTGATAACGTGCCCGTTGACTCGATTGTGCCTTCACAGGGGCGTTTGCAGGCAATGCTGTACCTGTTTGCTGGTGCCGGGGCTGCACTGGCGGCAGCCAATGAACTACCCGCGTTGTCGATGCTGGTCTTTTGGTTCGGCTTATTCGCGTGGGCAAAACGCGATTCAATATTGCCATTCATTGGAGGGGTAGTGATCGTTGCTTTGGGCTTTTTTGGAACGAATTGGCTGGCGCATCAAAGCTTGCGCCCGCCCTACGCCCATCGCGGAAATGGCCCCACCATCGCAGTATTTGATTCAGTGGCGACTGACTCTCGTGAACCTGATGATTCTGTCATGAAAGAAATTCGGGCAAGTTTGGTAGAAGCGGGATTCATCAACAGCAATGACGAAATACTGGTGACTGAATCTGATGAGACAGCACGCTGGATTGTGAGGAATGAGGAGCGTCAGTTTGCCCTGTTGTTAGCCGAGAATCGATGGTCACTTGCGATGTGGGATGACTGGTATGAGTATCCCAACACTTACTGGAAAGATGGGTCACGTCGTGGAGTGGACAAGGGGGAGCCTTCCAAGCTTATCTATTTGTCCCAGATGACCTTTGGGCATCATGGCCTGTTTTCGCTGACGCCGCTGTGGTTGTTGGTACCTGCGGGCCTGCTGTTGGGAATCTTGCGTGGTTCGCCTGAGTCCAGACGTTTGGTGCTGGCGATTTCAGTTGCTTCGGTTGTTTGCTTTCTGTTTTATCTGAATCGCCCGTTGATTGATCGCAATTATGGTGGTGTCAGTGTGTGTTTTCGCTGGTTGTTGTGGTTCGCGCCCTTGTGGTTGCTCGTCGCTACTCCGGTCATGGCTTGGTTTAACGCGACGCCGACCCGGCGCGGTACCCTCTACACAATGCTTGCATTGAGCGTTTTTTCGATGTCCGCCTCGCTGGAAAGCCCTTGGCAATCGCCGTGGATCTACCGTTTTTGGCAGTTTTTGGGCTGGCTGGGTTCCTGAAAACACAGCTATTATCCAGCCGCGACGTGATGGAACGCTCGCGACAACTGAACGCTCTAAGGTTCGGGTTTGAATGGCACCAAGGATGCGCCGATTTCCGCCAAGCCGAGACTTCTCTCGCGCCTGTTGAGCGCTGCGCTGATCTGCATGGGCATTGCCTTTGTGGTTTATACCCTGACGCCTCAAACGGTGGGCGAGACAGCTCGCCGTCATGTGCTACAGGTTTTTCAGGAACATTACCCCGAGCATGTGGTTTCTCTTCGTCGGGGATACTTTGACAAGAATGTCGGTTTCATTTTCGAAGACTTGCAGATTCTTGACCCGTTGGCGGTGATTGATGGGGCTCAAGATAGTGAATTGGTACGCATCGAACGGTTGACCGTTGAGGCGGACCTGGACACAGGGAAGCTGGGCTCCGGAGGGTTGCCACTCAACACACACCGTATTTTGCTGGACGGTGTGCATGTTAATACACGCCTGTTGTCGGATGGTACACCATCGATCAGCGAGTTGTTGCCCATGCCGGAGTTCGGTCCCGTGGCACCACGCATGGAAATCCGTGGTTTGAGGCTGCATCTGGTTGATGGGGATTCCCGAAGCCGCCCCATGATCGCAACTTTTCCCGAGGTACTCGTTGTTCGTGCGCGGAATGCCCAGGGCACGACTGATGATTCAATCACACTTCGTGGATCGACTGACTTTGCAAATTCGCTGGTTGTTCAGGTCAACACTTCAAGTCAGGGCGTAGATATTCGAGGACTGGTCAAAGGTGCTTATCTGAGTCGTGATTTGTTTGATCGTCTGCCGCCACAATGGCGTAAGGCTGTCAGAGAGGTACGAGACTTGCAATGTATCTGCGATACAAGTTTTGCTGTGCACAAGCCTACGGCTGGAAATCTTGACTACAAATTGAAAACAACGATTCATGAAGGACGCTTTTCTCATCCGTCCATTCCACAACCCATTTCACAACTACGTGGGATTGTGATCTGTGACCCAAAAGGCGTTTCGATCCAGAATTCCCAGTTCATGTTTGGTGATTCTTTGGTGCGTACGAGTGGCCGGATTCATGGTCACGCTTGGCCATGCACTGCTGACTTGCAGATCAACGCGGGCAACATCATGCTCGATGATCGTCTCGCTGCAGCATTGCCCGCAAAAATGCAAGCCAACTGGCATAAGTTCTCACCCTACGGACGCGTAGATATTGAAGGCAAATTGCTGCATGAGGATTTGCAGTGGAAACTTGATGGGCACGTCACCTGCAAAGGTGTCGATGTGCAATACGACCGTTTTCCCTACCCTGTCGAAAATCTGTTTGGGAAGGTTGAAATTCGCAATGGTATTGCGGTTGCGGAAAGGCTGGGGGGCACCATTGGGTCCAATCAGATGCAGTGCGCTTTCAAGCTGCCAATCAAACCAGGGATTACTCTTGAAAAGGCCTTTGCAATAACGACAGATGGCCCGATTCCAATTGATGCTACGCTGTTGAAGGCCATGTCGCCGCGGGATGGCCCCACCTCCAAGTTGGAAGCTTTCACGCGATCACTGAAGCCTCGTGGCAGCTTGCACTTGGCAACCGCGTTGTTAACGACCGACGCGAACGGTCGATCGTCACGTAAAATTGATCTTCGGGTGAGTGATGGGTATGTGCGATATGAAAAATTCCGTTATCCGTTGTACAAAGTGACCGGCAAGCTGCAGGTTGAAGACGATGTTGTGAAGCTGGATGACCTGCGAGGCGTGAGTGCCAATGGTCATGATGTTGTCTGTCGAGGGTTTTATCGCCTTGCCGGTAAACCGCTGCAAAGCGGTGGGGCCGTCAATGTCGACGTCGCGCAGCCGGTAGCTGCACTGCCCTCGTATTTGAAGCTGCGATTCGACGCGACCAATGTGTTGATGGATGACTCGCTTCGCAACTCATTGCCGCAAGATGCAAAACGCATTTGGGACTCGATTTCCCCGACCGGAAGTCTGGACCAGTTGACGGCCAGTCTCGAACAGCATGGAGCGGATGGGAAGCTCAAACTTGAGCTGAGTGCGAAACAGTTCGAAACAGATTTGGTGACAAGTCGTACGCTGAGTTTGCGTCCTAGTTCTTTGCCCTACCGAATTGATGTAACGGCAGGATCGGTGTTTTATGATGGTGCTAAGGTCGAGCTGATTTCATTGAAAGGCCGCCATGACGCATCAATGTTGTCGGCCAATGGAATTTGCCGTCAGAACTCGGAGGGAAGATGGGAGTTGATGTTGAATCTGCATTCCGGCAGCCGGCTGTTGCCTGATGTAGAGTTCATCGCTGCCATGCCGGCTCAGATGCGTGAAGGGATGAAGGCCTTACAGTTGCGTGGCCCAATTGGTGTTTCAGGGGCAATGCGGATTGCACTGCCCGATGCGATGCACGTCAACCCCGAGCTGGACTGGGACCTTGCGCTGCAATTGGAAGGCAACCGCATCGCAGAGGTTGGCCCCGTGCACTCCATGCGCGGTAGTGTCCGAGTCGTCGGCAGGCAGGATGACCGTGGCATCTTCGCGAACGGAAATATCCAAATTGACTCGATGCATGTCTATGATCTGCAGGTGACCAACATTCGGGGGCCGTTTTCTGTTGCGAACACGATGTTGTATTTGGGAAGTCCGGTCCGTGGAACCAAATCGACTGACGTGGGTGGCGAGGCGATTCAACAGAATTTCGCAAGCAAGCTACGAGGAAAAATCTTTGGCGGCACGATCGAGATGGAAGGCAAGGTTCTGCTGTCGACCGGTGACTTTGATGTAGAGGTCAGCGTCGACGATGCGATGGTGCCCAATATCCTTGCGGACTTTGGTCAGAACGGGAACGACATGGCCGGAAAACTCGAGGGACGTACTCGACTGTTTGGCAAACTTGGCAATATCAGCATGTTACGCGGTAAGGGTTGGTCGTTGGTGCGGGATGCAACCTTGTACAAACTGCCACTGATGGATCAAGTGATGGAGTTGCTCAGGATCAAGAAACCTGACGAGCAGGATTATTCGGCGTTGACTGATGCTGAGCTTCAGTTCGAACTCTTCGGAGAAACCATCACGTTTGACCAAATCAATGTTTCCGGTGAACTGATTGCACTAAAAGGTTACGGAAAACTCGACAATCGCCAAGAACTTGACGTAACCTTTCAAACGCAGGTTAATCCCAGAAATTCCCTGATGGGGCTTCTGACCTTGGGCGAGCAATACACGCTGTGGACGATTGATGTCCGCGGTCCTCTGCATGCCCTGACGTATCAGAGGCGGGCTCTTGAAGGTGTCGAAGAAACACTGGAAATGATATTTCCGGCAATCTCTGATGACCCTCATGAAATTGCAAAAGAACCGAAAACCGGACTGGGGAAGTGGCTGCCATTTTAAAAACTTGACCGAGGCTTCCAATCAAGAAGGATACGTCAATGAACATCAATCCGAGTGCTGCCGCAGCATCGATTGCCGGGACCAGTCGTGCTGCTGCCCGTGGCGGTGAAGCCGATTCGCAAGCAATTGAATCAACGCGGCAGCAAGCTACTGCAGACAAACCTGGGGGTAAGTCAGCGGATTCCAACGCGATTGATGCTGGCGATCAAACAGGGGATCGCCACGGCAATGGGAGACAAGTGTTGGACCAGTTTGAACGCCATGATGACAGTGATCAATCAAAGGCGGGCGAAGGTGAGGCTGACCATGAGTCCAAGTCGGAAGTTGATGGTTTAGCGATCGATCCTGCCGGAGGTGGGGAAGCTGCCATGAAACGCGGAGCAAATCTTGACCTTGAGGGGTGAAAAATCGCACACCTCTGCCGGTTCCGAGAAAGACAACGCAATGAGCTTTTGAGTTGCGAGGCTGCCAGACGGCGGGTCTGATCCTCGGGCATGGCTCACTGGGCGGCAGAGAAACGCTTGAGTTTGCGGTCCAGCGTACTGCGTTCGATGCCCAGGATTGCGGAAGCCCGACTCTTATTCCCATCGGTGTGTCGCAGCACTCGTTCGATGTGAATTTGTTCCAATGCTGCAAGTGTCATTTCCACTGGTTCATCGGTCCGACCACTCGCAGGTGTGCTCTGTGTAGCAGGGGCGAGAGCGAGGTCAGTCACTTCGATGCGATTTTTCGTGTTCAATACAACGGCTCGTTCAACGACATTTTTAAGCTCGCGGATGTTTCCCGGCCATGAGTATTCGAGCAGCGCCTGCTTGGCATCATCGGAGAAGCCTTCAATTCTCCGCCCCATTTCC
>JAPOKD010000666.1 GCA_029977825.1 Planctomycetota bacterium
CAACGTTTTGTGAAGTGTGCCTTGCCCTTCTCGTGGTCACCCGAACTGGCGGTCAGGATTCCGCGAAGACGTTTCATTTCGGCAATCTTTTCCGGCGCTGAATCAAGTGCCTTGCCGAATGCCTGTTCAACACGAGCTACGATTTCAGCGTCTTCATATGTTCGTAATTGTTGCACAACATCAGGAGGTATTTGGTCACGCCTTAAACGCCATGCATTCAGTTCCGTAAGCAGCACGTTGGCCCACGCGGGCCGACTTGCAAGGGTACGGCAAGCAGTTGCCCTTAGGCCGTGCTCTCCCGATATTCGGCTGCCGAACGCAGATACAAGTGTCCTGGGAATGGATGTGTCGTCGTACTGCGTCAGTGACCTCATGGCGACACGTTGTAATGCTGGTTCGCTTGTGTACTGTCCTGTTGCCAGTCGCAGCAGAGTCGGAACGGCTGCTGGATACTTCACTTCACCGAGTGCCTTGGCGATTTCAAGTTGTATCCCCAGATCAGCTGTTCGGTTTTTCAATAACGCAACTGCTTTTTCGGCGGTTTCTGTCTGTCCCTGACGCAGGCCAAGTACGATTCCAGAATCTCCCAGGCTCGCCTGGTAAGTTTTTAGAGCACTCGCGAGGCTGGCGGGGAGCGTTGGTAATGATTGTCCCTGAAATGCGCGGTTCAGCCCAGTCATCAGACGCTCACGGTCATCCGCATCGGGAGCCAGTTCGAGTAACTCGGCACAGTGTTGCAGTTCGGCGGGGCTACCCGACGCGGCGTAACGCTGCATCAGACGGCTGGCTATGTGGTCGCGAAAAACAGGCAGGTTCCATGTTGCTGGATCTTCAAGCATTACCTTGATTCCAGGCCACGCGGAAGATTGACCTTCAAGTGCCCACCAGATCATCAGAGGCATCTGTGGATCGTTTGTGTCCGCATCATTGGTCAGTAGAGAACGGATGATCGGTAATGCAACGTTGGCATCGATACGCTTGGCTGTGGCAGCAAGTTGGCTGCGGACTTGCACATCAGGCTCATCTTTGGCCGCATCGATTAATGCCTCATGTGAACGATGCTGATCCCCAAGCAAGCGGATGACCCAGCGGCGTATGTCTGCGTTCGGACTCTGTAGCCATTTTGTTGCACGATCATCACCAAGTTCCTGCAGTAAATTGATGACCCACAATGCTTCGAGCGATCCTTGATCAACAAGTTCTGACAGTTTGTGGACGGCAGACAGGTCTCCACGCCAGCCAAGTTCCAGTGTTGCCCGTTGACGAACCCATTTATTGGGATGTTGCAGGCAGGCAATCAAATCTTCCGTCTTACGTGTATGGAGATCACCTTCGCCGTAACCAGACAAGCCACCTTTCGGAACAATGCGATAGATACGGCCGCTTTCTTTGTGCCAATCGTCGACAGGACTTACATGACTCAGTCGCGTGTCGTACCAGTCGGCGAGATAAACAGCCCCGTCTGGCCCCACACCAGAATAAACGGGACGAAACCAGCGATCGTCTGTTTCCAGCAGGTTGGGTTGGTCGATTGTTCGGTACGTAGATCCATCGGGTAACCTTTGGCTGTGCCAGACAAGGTTGTGCAGAGCGTTCGGAGCGATAATGGATCCATCGAATTCTTTGGGGTATGCCCCGCCCTCGTAAATGCAGAATGCTTGCGGGAAGCGTCTTCCGTCACCTTCAAATTTCATCGGAGGAAAAAAACCGAAAGCATAGGGGTTGGTCAGTGGACCATGTTTACCCCAATTCTTTGCCGAATAACTGCCTTGGGGGAAATACCATCCGCGTGTGTTTCCACCGTTGGTGCCAGTAAAAACACGGCCCTTTGAATCAATGTCCAGGCTGAACGTATTGCCTCCACCCTCAGCGTAGATTTCGAACACCCGGGTTTCCGGGTGGTATCGCCAAACACACTGCCCCTGAAAACGGACTCCTTTGGTAACAGCCGAACTCACGTCCCCCACGGTCGTGCTACCGTTGCATCCATAAAGCCAGCCGTCAGGTCCCCAGAGCAGGCTGTTGGCGACAGAGTGTGTGTCCTGTAATCCGAAGCCTGATAGGTGTACTTCGGGGTCTCCATCAGGTACGTCGTCGCGGTCGGCATCCGGGTAACGCAGCAGGTAAGGTGGATTCAGTACCCAGATGCCGCCGTTGCCAACTTGCACGGAGGTGGCGATGTTCAGATTTGAGATGACTTCTTTGTGTTTGTCATAGGTCCCATCGCCGTTGGTGTCTTCGTGAATAGTGATTCTGTCGAGCCCGGGGGTCCCCGTGGGCGGTGGATCGGGAACTTTGTCAAATACCGCACGTAGATGTTGGTCAAAGCGAATGACTTTCAAACCGGCGGGGTATTGGTATTGTCGGTATTGCACCACCCACATGCGGCCTCTTGAATCCCAACTGACGAAAAGAGGTTGTGCTACCACAGGTTCGCTAGCTGCCACTTGCAGTTCAAAGCCATTTCGAACACTGAACTCCTTGACTGCGTCCGCTGCTGGGGTGGGCATGGAGTCATCCGCCATCACACCCCTGCCCCCGAAGGTACGCATGATTTCAGCAACCTTTTCGTTGCCAGCACGTGTTGTGTCGGGTTCCTGCGCCAGTAAATGACTGATCAAGAAGTTGTTCGTTAGCAGAGCAATGACCAGTATGGATGATTTATACATCGGTTTTGTCCGTGGTTGACTGGGGCGGGGTGCGGAGAGTGTCAGGGTGCGTTAGCAACCCGCTCTGAGCAATCAAGGGGATCTGTGTTGGGGCTGTCGCAGCAACAGAGTATGCCAAGCACTCACGATAGTATGTTCTTCAGCACGTTCCCATGCACGTCGGTTAAACGAAAATCACGGCCACCATGCCGGTATGTCAGTTTTTCGTGGTCGATTCCAAGTTGATGCAGGACAGTCGCCCATACATCGTATATCTCACACTTGTCTTTCACGGCATGGTAGCCAAGTTCATCGGTGGCACCATGGACTGTACCGCCTTTTACGCCACCACCGCATAACCATGCGCTAAATCCAAAAGGGTTGTGATCCCGTCCATTGTTGCCTTGCGAAAACGGTGTGCGGCCGAATTCGCCTGCCCATACAATCAGCGTATCATCGAGTAATCCGCATCGTTTCAAATCCTGTATCAATGCGGCGATGGGCTGATCAACTTGGGTAGCCATCGCACGATGCCCTTTTTCCAGGGCGCTATGCTGATCCCAGGGGTTGGCCGCTCCACCTGCCCCGATGCCCCGGGTCAGGCAGCTAAGTTCGATAAAGCGGACGCCTCGTTGGACCAGACGTCGGGCAAGCAGACATTGCCGTCCGTAGGACGCTAGTGCTGCATCTTGCGAATCCAGTCCGTAAAGCTGTTGAGTTTCGGTTGTTTCATCGCTGATATCACATAGCTCTGGAACCGCGGTTTGCATGCGAAAAGCGGTTTCAAAGTTGGCGATGGCAGCTTCAATCTGTGGGTCTTCTGCGGAATTCCTGAGGAACTGGCCGTCCAATGCGCGGGCCAGATCCAGACGCCGCCGCTGAGCTTGCAGGCCATCGACGCCGCGGATATTCCGAATCGCCTCCTCTTTATCTGCTTTGAGTATCGAACCCTGGTGTTGAGCAGGCAGGAAACCGTTGCTGAATAACGCGACTCCACCGTGTGGTGGAACGGCGCCACCGCTTTGCAAGACAACGTAGGCTGGCAGGTTCTCGTTGGCACTTCCCAGCCCGTAGCTGCACCACGCCCCGGCGGTGGGATGTCCCATGAAAGGAAAACCGCTGTGCATCAGAAAGTTGCCCTGGGCGTGTTCATTGACCGGCGATGTCAGAGAGCG
>JAPOKD010000766.1 GCA_029977825.1 Planctomycetota bacterium
ACTCCGAGTTTTTCGAAAACGCTACTGACCAAATGATGGGCTGATTCTTGATGCTCGCATTGAGAACTCTTTTTCCACTTTCGACTTCCCAGACAATCACCCGACCATCATGTCCTCCAGAAGCCAGCCAACGACCGTTGGGTGAAAAGGCAACAGAGAAAACGGCAGAGCCCAGAAAAACCGGCCCCACTCCGTGTCCCGTCAGAACTTTGAGTTGCTGACCACTCTCGGCATCATAGATTCGAACCGTATTATCGAATGAACCGGTCGCAAGATATCTGTCCCCCGGACTAACGCTTAGCGATGCCACCACACTTTCCTGTTCAATGACCAAGCGTTGCTGGTTCTCTTCAAGATCCCAAATCACCACGCTCTTTTCGTCATCCGGGTGAACAGCAGCAAACCACTTGCCACTTCGAGAGATGTTCACTTTCTTCAGTCCCTCAGGAACCGCATGATAACGATCATGTTTTGACGACCTCATATTCCCAACGCAAATTGCTGAGGGTTCGGTCAGCCAACACGCAAACCACTCTTGCCCCCCGAGAAAGCGGATGTACCGAATTGTCCCCTGCTTGGGCAAAGGTCGCTCAACAAGTGGTTCAACCCCGCCCCAAGCGAACAGGCGTTCTGCCTTCGAGTCTACAAACACCATGCGACGTCCTTTTGAGGCCGCATCGAATATCTGCCATTTTTTTTGCTGGCTAATCGGCGGTCCATTCAATGGCGAACCACCAGGAACATCCCAGCAGTTCAATGCGTGATCCCAAAGACATCGGTCATGATGGGAAAACTTGAGACCACGGAATGAACCCTTTTTCCCAGTAACACTCATGATCGGCTCAGGCTGGAAATCCACTTCCTGCCCGTAAACACAAACAGGTAACGCAGCCAAAGCAGAGGCAACGAGGATTGGCACACACTTCAACCTTAAAACAGTCTCGACAAGATAGTCCGTCATATCGTTCGCTCTCCCGAGTTGTCGTCAATGCAACCATAATACCATTTTCAATTACAGCATCGATTCGAAAAACAAACCTCTTGGGCAAAGCTGCAGTTTGGATGGCAAGGATCTATCAGCATGCGCTACGATTTACCGGTGTTTCAGGACGCACTAGCCAAACAAATGAAAAAATCTTCAATGCCCATGAAATCTTTTCGAATTTTCCGCCTTCACCAAAATCACCCGTCAGGTGATAACGTCTGCCCAGTAAAGACTCAAAACCGTTCCTCATCTATTCGCCAGGACGGGACGATGGAAGGTGACCAGGTTTCAGCTTAAGCATGATTCGATGACCGCATAGCGGCGGCAATAACAAAGTTGCGACAAGCGGTTCTTCATTTCAAAGTCACCCAGCTTCGCTACCTAGTTTCTTCGCATTCCTAGGCGGCTTTCCTGTCTCGCTTGAAAAACAATGCTCGGCACGCAAAGAAGAACATTCCAGTGACCAGAAAACCATACAAGAACCACAGACATGCCACGATATGAATCGCATATGGGTCGTTGATAGCGTAAAGCAGATCTCTCATGAACTCAGTTCCAATAGATCCCGCACGGCGGTTGAAGTGAGGCCACTGCATTGCATCGCCAAGGTAGACCAATAGGGCTGCAATTGTGCCGATGCTCGTGCTTGCAAGACATAGCCTCGCAAGTGAACGTGGAGTATCCTGCGAGAAAGTGTGCAGGTAGTGCGCAGGTGCATAAGGTTTTTTCACTGCGTGTAATACTCCTCACCACATCACAACCACGATCACCGCGGCAATTGAGAGGCCTTACTGAGCGAATCGAGCGCGTCGGGCGAGCAGGCCTCTGGGTCATCGCTCGGTTATCCGCCGCCTGCGGACAGGTTTTTTCTGTTAGTCAGTCTCTATTTTAAATACAGGTGCATTCCCCCACGATTGTATGTCACGTCGGATGGATGGTGGTTGCGGGCTACGACCCGCAGCGCCATTCAACCCCGATGCATCGTAATCTTATGTGACACGTTGGCGGAATGTCGGTATCCAGCAGGAAACGCATCGCCGATAGTCAAGGTAAGAATCACCGAATCGTTCGGCCATATCCCGTTCCTCGATTGGTCGCACAACCAAATGCCAAACGAACGCGCCTAACAGGGAGTACATCAATATCGGCACAGATTGAAAAATAGTTGCGATAGCAAGCCCCTGTCCAATTCCAGCAATGGCCATCGGATTGCGAACGTAACAATAGGGACCCGACACAACGAGGTTGTTCGTTTGATCAAGTGGAAGTGGAGTGCCGCCACCATCTCGAACCATAAAATACGAACTTGTCAGTCCAAGCACGCTAAAACAAACAAAAAGAAACGCGCCGAGGGATAGCCAGATCCCAAGTACTGGGATGGCCAAAGACTCAAACGCATCGAGAATCACATACGGAATGACAACCAATGCAAGAATCCAGATGCAAACAACTTGGATGAGCGTTTTTACGACATTTCTTGCAAAGTTGGTTGATGAGGCACGAAATAGTGATTCGTTAAAACAGAGAAACACGTTGTAGGCGAGGCCCAAAAGCATCAGAGCCGACGACAAATAGCCGCTGGTGGTAAGCACGGTGGCATTGACACAGTAGAGGGATGCGTACCCAAAGGCCCCAAGGATCACATACTCAATGGCTGCATTTTTTCGATAAGCACGGAGTGTTGATAAAGCTGCGATCAAGATGATGTCAGGGGCAAAGAAGGCCCGAAAAGCAGTCGGTGAGATTTGGTCGAATTGGAACGCAGCAAAGAAGGTTTGGCTGGATGCGAGTCCAACCCACCAACCGCTGATCAATGCGGCTTGAAGCAAGTAGGCGGTCTCTTTCATGCACAGTTCTCAAAGCGGGACAAGGGCAGCGACCGTCGGGTCGCCGCGAAAAGATTAAGTATTATTCAACGCTTCACCCGGCGGCTACATGCGCATCACATGGTTCGATCCTGATCATCTTACCTATTGCGTGATGTCAGCTCTGCGCGGTTGCGGATCAAAGAAGCGGGCATTCTTTCCAATGCGGTCGTAGTCACCGATATCATTTCGGGCCCAATTGGCGAGCCCAATCAATTTCCGAACCGTATCTGGATGTTTGTCGGCCAGATTCTGTTGCTCCCCAGGATCCTGCTCCAGGTCGTAGAGAAGTGGTTTCGTGAAATCGATAATATCAGATTCACGATGGTAAACATTCCATCGCTGCATCGTGTTTACTGTTCGAGGAAGATGCAGCTTCCACTTGCCTGAACGCACCGCCATCAACTGCGTATGGGCATAGTAATAGAATGCCTCAGTGGGACTCTTGGCTCCCTCTTTGCCATGGATCAGGTCAGAGATTTCTTTTCCGTCAACGGCACGATCCGTGGGTGCGTTGCTGCCAGCAAGTGCGGCCAGTGTTGGTAGTACAT
>JAPOKD010000429.1 GCA_029977825.1 Planctomycetota bacterium
CAACCAGCGTTTGATCAGTTTGACTGGTAGGACTTTCCCAAAATCCAGTCCGGCTGAATGACGACCTACTTTCTGCTGCAGCTCATTACGGAAACCGATGGAACCATTGGCTTCGTTTGGGTCGGCCAGTTCTACTGCCGAGAGCAGGTCTTCACGCAAAAGAGGGTCCGCAGCTTCCAGCTTGCGGGCAAGGGATCGGGGGTCATGCTTCCCGATATGACGGAATCCTAGAAACCAGAAAGCAAACAAACCAACGGCATAGCTCAGGACACTGAGACTCCATCGCACGCCGTCTGAAATCAGGAACAGGTAATCGCAGATGGCAACCAGAACCATCGCCAATATCAGAAACGCCAAACCACCGCCGATACTGCGTAGCAGCAGCAACGTGCGCCGACGTTGAGCAAAATGACTCAGTGCGCTAGCGGTCTGGGGGTCGAGCTTCAGGCCACGCGCGAATTCAGTATCTAACGACATTGTTTACACCAATCCTGCTCGTTTGCGCAACCACCACTCTGCGGCCAGCAGTGCGATGATTGCCCAGAACCAATAAAAAGACTGCCAAATCAGTATGTCGGATTCAACGATGGAGCCACTGGAGAGTGGTTTCAACGTCTCCAGTATGTCGTCTCCGGAGGACTCGTGGAAATATTTTCCACCGCCTGATTCGGCTATTTGTTGCAAAGTTGCGGCATTCAAGCTGACACGATCGAGTTCGACCATGTCCGGAGTACCTACCCAAATGGGGGCACTTGCCTGGAGTGCATTGGAGTCAAATCCGCTCGCACGAATCCTGATATCGTAATTTCCGGATTCCAGTGGCGGGGTTTGCCCGCGATATGTACCGCGAGCCGGATCGTCGATTGACAGTGGCACTGTTGCTACGACCTGATCGTTTTCCAGTAGCAAAGCATCAACTGTGGCATCGCCAACTGGTTTTCCCTGGGGGTCCTGGATTCGCACTCGAATGGTTGCTGATTCCCCTGCGTCGTATTCGACTTTGTCTGTTCCCAGAGACAGATATTCATCTGCCGCTGAGTAGGGTGGTTGCATGACCGCGCTGAGCAACTGATTCCAGAACCGGGCATGAAACCGGTCAGCGACTTTGTATCGCCACCGCCAGGTTTGGTCACTGGCGAGATAGAACACACGCCCTGCTCCATACATGCGTGTGACCAGCCAAGGTGAGGTTAAGTCATCATCGGAAAAACAATCGGCCCATACTTCAGCACCTTCTTGAGGTTCCAATCGAACTGCAGACGATGGTGGCGGCAGGTTCTCCCAGAATTCATCAAGTTCGCTTTTGTTGCTCCAGAGATTCAGAGCTGGGCGTTCCATGCCGATTCGAGTGGGGCGAACGTACTTGACTCCGATCCGATTTTCTTCGAGATAATTGACGGGGACAAGTTCCGGCAATTCTGACTCGGCGATTTCACGCATGCGGTTGTAACTGCCATCAATCAGGATCAAGCCGCCACCGCGGGTGACAAAGTCGCGTAACAGGTTGGCATCGGTTTCGCGGAATTGATCGGGAGGAACCTCGCCCATGATAATCGCATCGTACTTGGCCATCGCTTCACGTGTGTTGGGGAACTCACCGCTTTCCTCGCCCCTTTTGACTCTGGGCTGGTCTGTTCCTTCCCCGTACAACACTGTGTCGACAAGCCACGCGGGATCCCGTTCAAACAGGTTCCTCAGGTAGCGAGTTTCCCATCGACTGGAGCCATCAAGAATTAGCAAACGCCGGTCACGGGTGGAAGCAGCGACGCGGAATGGCAACGCGTTGTTTTTCGCATTTGTGTCGTCTTCGGGCGGATCGATTGCGGCTTTCAGATCCATGACGACCGAGTTGCGTTGCACACCACGCGGATTCTCACCACTGATTTCGTCGAGTACTTCCGCAACATCAAGGTCGAAGGCAATTTTCTGCAGAGGGCCATCGGCCGCAGTCACCGTTTTCTGCCATATAATCTTTCCGTTGGACTCGATTCTCAGCACGCGTTCGGACACGTCCTGATTGGTCGGGTTGCCTAAACTGCGGAGGATGATCTCTCCTGCCAAACGTCCGTCGGATGCCACATTTTCGGGGCGGATGACATTGATGATTCCGAGGTCACTCGGTTCATCTTCTGAGCCCAATCCGAAGCCATGTACAGCGACCCCGGTGGATTCGAGGCGTTCGGCCAATTCAAGCGGGGCATTACCTGCGTTGTCGCGTCCGTCGGAGAGAACGACCAGTGCGGCACGACTCAGTGATGCGTTGGGGTCGCGTTCAACCTCGTCGCTTGCCCGTGACGCGACGGTTGCCAGAGTGGTAGCCATTCCCGTCGACAGATCCGTTCTTGGCCCGTCCGGTTCCATTTCAAAACCAGCAGGCAAAGGTTCGTCGTCACTGCTTGACCAGACGAGTGATGGGTCGCCCGATGAGAAGGCGATGACATCCACTTCATGCGTGTCCTGTAACGACTCCAGCCAGCCGGGATTGGCGTCGTCGCCAGTCAGCATGCGGAGCGCGCGGCTCAGTCTGGATGAGCTGGCATCGGCTTCCAGGGTGTCCGTCATCGACATGCTTTCCGAAGCATCAACGGCAAAAATAACACGTCCAAGTGTGCCCACGACCTGACGGCGGTGCCAAACCGGACCCGCAAGAATCAAGATTGCAAAAGCGACTGCTGCCGCTCTTAATGTGGGCAACAAGTATCTGTATGGTGAGGCGACGTTGCGGCTTTCACGAAAATACAACCAAAATACAACGGCGGCTGCGGTCGCAGAAATCCCAAGTACGACCGCGGGATGGATTTCTCCCGCAAAGCGGAGCGATGATGTCATGCGGCACCCACTTTCGAAACGCGTTGCTGCAGCAGTAATTCACCAATCATCAGGATCAGCAATGCAATCAGCAGCCAACGCCACATTTCACGGCCAAACCGACGTGTTCGGTCGTCGTCTTCCAGTTCCTGCATATCTGTGTAGACATTAGCTTCGATCAAATCGGCAGCCGTTGCCAGTCTTGCTGCCTCCACATCCCGCAGTTTCGATTCGTTGGCCGGTACTTCGACAACTCGAAGCGTTGAGCTGACCTCAGCGCTGCCCTCTTTTTGAGACGCGGTTTTGCGAAAGATATAAGTTCCGCCGACTTGAGTCGATGGAATCAATAGTTCCCTATCGCCGTCCTCAACGCCCTCGATAAGCTCCTCCGGTTCGCCCGCATACTCGACGCTGTAAGTGACGCTTGGTTCTTTCTTGCTGTCCTGGGTGGTGCTGCTTGCTTTCGGGTTTTGCAGGTCTGACTTGCTCGCCGCTACAAACTCATCCAAAGAGACAGCAAAGCCTCTGCCCACATCCACTGTTGTCTGTTTACGCGAACCCGCCAAGTCGAGAACCAGTTGCTGTACCATCGGCAGGTACACCAGTCGCATGGGAAGCGAAGACCATGCCGTATTGCATGGAATTGCAAATTGCAGCACGCGTCCCCTTCCACGCCTCGCTGAAACAGCAATGGGATCGCCATTCGCCATGGTCAATAAATTAGTGACCGTATTGGGGCCAGCTTCGGTGGGCTCTGCTGATAGCGTGGTGTCGTCAGCGGGGGCCGTGATGTTGCTGTCCGGGACTGAGTCAGCCACTCGGGCGGGAGTCAGTTTTCGATAGCGATAAATCTCGACGTCGGCAAAGGGGCGTTGATCCTCAGATCCGAGCAGATTCCACGGCGTGTACAACGGGTTGGCATTTCCCAGAGGTAATGGTGGTGGTTCGTCCGTTGTAGGCTGGTCATTGTCATATGCGGAGTCGCCTGCAATTTTTCCGAGTTGCGCTGGCAATTTCCAGGAACTGCCGTTGGCTTCCCATGCTTGATTGTAGGAGTCAGCGTCGACCAGGTCACCATCGAACAGGATCAGGCTTCCGCCATCATTGACAAATTCTGAAATTCTTTGCCTCGGCTCACCTTCGATGCTTGCAACGTTTGCCATGATGATCACATCAGGGGTTTTCTCGTCCAGTTTTCCGATCAGGTCCTGGGGCTCAATGACTGTCGTGCGGACCGCATCGGGTTGATCCTGTCCGCCGAAAGCAAAGGGACTGAGTGCAATGGCAAGGTAATCGGTTTCGCCCTCGAGTGGTTTGTCACTGGGTTGCCCATCGACCAGCAAGACTGAGACTTCGCGAATCACATCAACGGCGATAGAGCGTCGATTGTCGGGCAATAAGGCATCGCTGTGTTCGACCAGCAGGCTTATCTCGTGCACGCCAACTTGTTCTATGTTTCGCGTCAATCTTGACGTGATGCTGGATCTTGGGGGGATCGTGATGGTGCGGGGTTCCAGCGGTTGTCCGTCTACGGACCAGACCAGACGCAGGTCGCGAGCCGGTGTGTCACTGGAGCTGCGAATGCGCGCGGTGTAGCGAGCGTTGCGCCCTGCCACAACCGCTGGCGAGTCGATGTCAATAGAGTCAACCGACACGTTTGCAAGCTGGTCCGAATTTTGCCCAAAGTTCAAGAAACTGATGACCGGGCGTATCGCCATGGCGGACAGTGAACTGGTCATGCGTTCCAGCGATTCCAGCACGCCACTGTGAACCATCTGGCTCTGAAAGTCGGAGGCGATGATCACTCGACGCTGTGGGTGCGAGCTGTCGTTGGAAGCTTCGACAGCAGCGCGAACCAGTCGATCCAGATCGACGGGGCCATATTCGGTCGTGAGTGCTTTGATCTGGCGAAGCGCCTCCTGCACACCCATGGAAGCTGCCGGTGACTCGACGTCACTTGCACGAATGAGTATGACTTCGTCTCTTCTTGACAATCCACCGACAATAGCAGCAAGTTCCTGTTGCAAACGTCCCATGCGTGACATGCCACTATCACCTTCGTCACGAGCTGACATGCTGCGGCTGTCATCAATGGCAATGATTAACGATTGCGGAGCATCACCGGGTAGTGTCTGAAAGCCGGTCAGGATGGGACGCGCGAGACAGAATGCCAGAAGCACGGGCAACAGACAACGCAGCAACAGTAACAGCAGGTGTAGCAGTTGTATTCGCCGTCGATTGACGCGGACGACCGTGTCCAGCAAGTGCATGGCCCCCCAGTCAATCGTCTTGAATCGACTTCGGAACAGCAAGTGAATTGCAAGCGGGATCGTGAACGCGAGAGCACCAAAGGCCAGGAGTCCGTTGAGCAGGGTCATCTCAATCTCCTCCGTAACGCCAGATATTCGTGCAATGCATCAGCAAAGGGACGATCTGTGGTCAAACGAATGAGGTCAACCTTGTTCGTTCGGCAGGCATCACGAAGATTCTCTTCGTGCTGGCGTAGACGCTTCAGGTAGGCTTCCCGAATTGAGACGGCTTCGACGGTATGTTCGTTTTCAGCCTGTTCAAGATCGCGGAATTGAATCCGTCCCGAGAATGGGAAATCAACCTCGTCTGGATCCATGA
>JAPOKD010000472.1 GCA_029977825.1 Planctomycetota bacterium
CTAAGGGGTACGATCATTGCTATGTCGTTAAGGGTACGTTTGGTGAGTTGCGGCATGCTGCGCGAGTGGTCGATCCAAAATCGGGACGCGTGCTCGAAATTGACACCACGCAACCGGGGATGCAGTTATATACGGCCAATCATCTGCCCGGGAACGAAAGGTCCAATGGTTATGGAGGTCATGAAGCATTTTGTCTTGAAACGCAACATTACCCCAATGCGCCAAACCGGGAATCTTTTCCAACGACATTGTTGAAGCCTGGAGAACAGTTGCACCAAGTCACAGTGCACCGATTTTCAACACAGTGACCGACTGGACATTCACGTAGGATCACTCTTGCGCAGTATTTGAAAATGGAGGTTTTGCCACTGCTTCGACTTTGGTGGTTGTTTAGCAGTCCGGGTACCCTTGGGGATCAACAGTAACTGATGTCGTGCGTCGTGATCGTTATTTGGAATAATCAAGAAATCGGAGTGCTGCAGCCAACTGATAGGAAAGGTTTTCCCAACTTCCGGTTGTTGCTGTTTATTGACATCACGAAATTGAGGAGGTGTTTCCTTGGCTCGCATCGTTTCCTGGAGTCCATCTGTGCACTACATCCGGGAGATCCTACCCTCGATAATCAACTGGCTCGAGCAGCCAATGATGCGTGACTCATCGAAGTGCGGAAAGGAGATGGATGCTCCCATTATCGCCTCGGCATTTTAAAGTATCAGGTGGCAAAACCTGCCAAGCATGACATGACTCCAGACACATCCAATGATGACCCTAAACCTGCTAAGCAGCCGGGATCTGCAAATCGCTTGACTTTACGAACTTTGGTGGAGAAAGCCCAGTTTAAACACTTGGTGCAGGTCGGTCTGATTCTTCTGTTACTGCTTGGATTGAAAGATATTCTTATTTCCTCAGAGATCTATTTCGTCCTGAGCCTGTTGATCTCAATTGTTGCATTTCTCAATTACAAGCTGATTTTTTTCAAAGGAAAGCAGGTAACCCTGTCGGGAATCATCGTCATTGTCGCAGCGGTCGCGGTGTTAATCGGCTTTGTCAGGTTCAGTCGTGAGTCGCAAGCTGTGTACTACTATCAGGGCCAGATGTGGGTTATTAACCCGGAGATCGGCAAACCCCACCTCGAGTATTGGGACTCAATGGAACCGTTGTTGATGCGTTTGTCTGAGCAGTATCGACAGCCCACTGGAAAGTGGGTCGCAGGATACCGCATCGACGGTGTATCTGTCTCGTTTACAAGCTACAAGACGGAAGACGGTATAACGCCGGGCCTCGTGTTTCGTGTAACCGGTAAGTGGTTGAGTCATCAGAAGCAGCGGGAAAAAATGGAAGCACTCATGGACGTAATCGAGACGCAACTACCGGAGATCGAGTTTGCTGAGAAGCGCATATGGTTGGATACTGGTAATGGTTCACGTGAGCTTACAAAGCACAATTCAGTCGAACCCAATTTGACAGAATGAGTCCGAGGAGTGGACAACGCTTGTTCCGTTCCCCTTTTCCTAAACCGTCAGGTGGTAATGGAGGTCATGAAGCATTTTGTCTTGAAACGCAGCATTAACCCAATGCGGCAAACCGGGAATCTTTTCCAACGACATTGTTGAAGCCCGGAGAACAGTTGCACCAAGTCACAGTGCACCGATTTTCAACACAGTGACCGACTGAACATTCACGTCGGTCCACTTCCGCCGGGCGCTTGAAAATAGAGGTTTTGGCGGCGTTTGAATTTTGGATGTTTGGCAGCAGCTTGGAAACCCTTGGGGATTCTGCGTTCGGTGGCCGAGTCCGGTTTTGATGGTTTTTCCAATCATGAAGAAATAGAGATACGGCAACCAACCAATAAGCAATATTGTCATGATTTCTACTGTTTGCTAATCCTTTCTTAACATCAATATGTTTAGAAGGAGGTGCTTCCATGGCGGCTTATCTCACTTCAGGTCTTCTTTGTACGGTAGCGTTGTCAGTTCTGGCTTACGTTACGGGCAGCGGAGTGTGTCTACAGCAAAAGAGATCAAATCACTTGTTCTTCGGTATTGTGCTGTGTTCCACCGTTTTTCTGCAGGTGTATTTAGCTGGTGGAATTCGATGGGTTGCCTTCATTCCGCTTCCTGACGTTCTCTTGTGGAGCAGCCTCGCTGCTCCGTTCCTCTGTTTCACTGCGGGCGCGGCAACCCGCGCTGCCGGTTTGCGTTCGTGTTTGCGTTCAGCGGTTGCGACTTGTCTGGTGGGTTTGGCCCTTGGTTACACCTTTTTTCCGCTGTTGCGTCCTGCGTTATCACCAGTTCGCCTGAGCGAAAAGACTCTGTGGGCTGATGATGTTTGTCTGCAGAGTCATACGTCCACGTGTGCTCCGGCGGCGGCGGTTACATTGCTACGTCGTGCCGGGATCCTGGCGGAAGAGCGAGATCTTGTCCGTGTATGTTCGACGAGTGATCAAGGCACTGAATCACTTGGCCTCTATCGTGGAGTAAGGATCTATTCGAATACACCGTTGCACAGTGTTGGCATTGCATCACCAAATACTGATGTCTGGCTTACACGACAGCAGCTTCCCAACGTATCGATTGTCAGGTTCGGATCTGTGAGCAACGCTTTTTCCGGTTCTCAGTTCCTGACCCGTTATGACCGGCATGCGGTGGTTGTTTTTGGCCGTAATGAAGCTGGGGATTGGTTAATCGGAGATCCTGCAATCGGCAAAACCATATGGAGTGATAAGGAGTTTCAGGCCCGATTCACAGGTGAGGCTCTTTACGTCGCCGGTCCATCCAAGAATTTTGAATCTTGACCGGCAACTGGCAGCGATACAGGTCATCAATGATTTGCCCCTGACATCGGTGCCGGATTCACTATAAACCAGTCCGCGCTGGCGACATGACCGTTGGTCATGCCAGTGCAGGTACTTCGTAGCCGCTGCGATACTCCCGGTTCAGGTACTGGTTCGCATTTTTGGAGCCCGGGCCGATGAATTGTTCGGTTGCCGGGTCCAATTCCAGCATTGAACTGACGCGTATCTTTTCATGGGGGCGTGACAGGTTGTAGGAAGCGAGGTGTCGATCCATTTCTCCCATGAGTGCCGTCCACTGTTCCAGTTCGATGGCATCTGCTGATTCGGTCTCGGGTCCTGTTCCGCTACGGAACGCCACATTGGCGAGGTTGCACCATCCTGTGCTGTCATTTCCAACCTCGATTTCGGCATTCAGGATCGAAGAATCTCGCTTCAGAACAGCATCGATGAAGTTTGCCTGATGCAGAACATCACCCCTTCCTTTGAACTCCTTGATTTTCTTTCCGTCTGAATCGTAGGCGGCTCCGCGTCCACGTTGGCCTTCGTAACGACCGCCCTCGCAGTAAACAACGTAGCCACTGCTTGGTCCTGGGTGTGCTGGGCTTTTTCGTGCTCCCGGTTCTGCTGGCAGATTGGAAAGTCCGATGACAACGGGAATGGAACCGGTATCAAAGTAGGCAAAGTGGACATTGGGTGTTTGCCCAGCGTCATTGAGTGCTATGCGGCCTCCACCACCGAGGATCCGCTTCGGAAGAGCGACGGAGTCCTGAAATACGTTGTTTCGGACATCATCCAGAACATGCACACCCCAGTTTCCCATTTCACCTGAGCCGGTGTTCCAGTCCCAGTGCCAATCATAATGCAGTTTTTCTCTGAAGATTGGTTCGTCCTGTGCGGGGCCAAGCCATAGATCGTACGCTACGTTTTTTTCGATCTTCAGAGGCTCCTGGCGTTTTCCAATCGACGGCCTGACTCCATAGCGATTGACTCGGGTGGCTTTGATTTCACCAAGTGCTTTTTCTTCGTGCAGGAACTTTTTGATCTGCGTTTGCATGGGATCCGAACGTTGCTGCGTACCGATTTGGCAGATCCGATTGTATTTTCTCGCTGCGGCAACGGTTTGCCGTCCTTCCCACTGGCTATGTGACAGTGGTTTTTCAACGTAGACATCTTTCCCTGCCTGCATCGCCCAGATGGCGGCCAGGCAGTGCCAGTGATTGCAGGTTGCCACAACGACCACATCGATCGACTTGGATGCGATCAAATCGCGAAGATCCGTCCAGCCTTGTGCCTTGGGATATTTCTGTTTTGCCAATCCAAGCCGTTTTTCATCAACATCACATAGCCCTGCGATGTTGATGCCATCAACCTGACTGAATTGGCCCATCAATTGCCCTGCACGACCACCACAACTGATGAAACCAAGATTCACCTCATCGTTAGCATTTGCAGCACGCAATTTTCGAACGGGTAGGCTGCTTGTCAGTCCGGTTGCAACTGTGCCGGCGAGGAAATGACGACGGTTGAATATGGTCATGGGATTGAATTCTGTTGAGAAAAATGGGATTGAGCTAATGGAGTTTCGTAATATTCTCGCTGCTCAGGTCACTAATAGCGAGCGGAGTTTGCAAAGGTTCGATCAATTTGGTGAATCTTCTTTACATTCCGGCAGGCGGAGTGAGACTTGTTGATCAGCAACCCAGGTGATTGCAGACAATGTTCTTTCAGTTTGGTGATTCAATCAGGGATTGGAGAGGATTTCATCAAACAACTGATATGCTTTCTCACGCATCGCGGTCGGGAAGTCGTGATCGCAATCAGGTTGTTGAAGTTTCAAACGATTTTCCATTCCGTACAGCGTGTAAATTGCTCTGGCATTTTTCACCATTCGCCGGACACTTGTCGCCTGAAAATTTGAATCGTGTTGAGGTGCGACGACAAGAATTGTTCTCGGCGCGATTGTTGCCAGTATCTCGTCAAAGTCAAACGGGATCTGATCCAGTTTGTTTCGATAGTCAGCCATTTTCGGCATGTAACGCAGTTGAGTCCAGCCTTTACCAGCGATCCACTTTGTCGGGTCACCCCCGTAGTAATCCTGATAGGAATCAAAACCACAGCTGGAAATTACTGCCGCGATTCGCTCATCAAAGGCAGCGGTGTAGAGTGCATTGTGGCCACCTAGAGAATGACCGATCGCGCCGATTGCGTTTGGTTTCACAAACGGCAGTGAGCAAAGCAGGTCGATTCCACGCATGTTGTCCCACACGGCCAACAGGGTTCCACTTTTCCAACCCAGTTTTTCTAAGTCTGGTTGGTAATCTGCAAGTAACGGATATGCGGGGGCGAGAGTGACATA
>JAPOKD010000668.1 GCA_029977825.1 Planctomycetota bacterium
AAGAAAAGAAAGACATTCTCGGGCGCAACTACCGTAAACTGCTGAGCGTCATTCAATCACGCAAGTGATTACCGGACCTTGGAATGCTGGCCCGACAATCCACAGGGGACACCGGATCGATATCCATAGAATGCGACAAAGGCCTGGTGCCGAAAACGCGAATCATCCAAGCTGGCTGCGGCAACCATGCCCCGCTTTCATGGATCATTCTCACGTTTGTCGGAAACTCACAGCGTCCCTGTCATGACCGCGAACTGGATGAGACTCTCTGCAAACGATAGACTGACAGTCAACAAAGCATCTTCACGACACAGGCACTGGCAACGCAGGTAGATCACCAACGCTGCACGAGACCATCGCTTCTGTCCTGCTCTGCATGCCTCCATCTGCGGGAGCTAAATCCAAAATCCTGCATACAACCTTGTTCTGCCAACATGCAACATTGCGTTCCCCTACACCGTTGCCCAACAACAAAATTGGCAATCGCATCAATCTTAGCCATACTTGGAACCGGCAACTTCGTTTTTTCTTCTCCGACTTTCGCCGTCGAAAAGTCAGCTCCCCGAATTTCGAAATTGCACTCTGGGGCCAACGCCCAGTACGAATTGCAGTCAAAACTGATCGATGCGATGCCAGGAGATGTCATTGAATTGGCAGAGGGACATTTTCGCTTTCACCGACAACTTGATATCACAACCAGTCACCTCACCATCCGTGGTGCCGGCAGCGACAAAACCATTCTGTCTTTCAAAGGACAGCAATCAGGCGGTTCAGGACTGGAAGCGACAGGTGATCAATTGCTTTTGGAGGGGTTTGCAGTCGAAGACACCGCAGGCAATGCAATCAAGGTGCTGGGCGCTGAAGGGGTTACTTTTCGAGACGTACGCACAGAGTGGACTGGGCCTGCATCGTCAAACAATGGCGCCTACGGGATTTACCCGGTTCAATGCAGCAACGTGCTGATCGAAGCGTGCACCGCCATCGGCGCTTCAGATGCCGGCATCTATGTGGGGCAGAGTCGCAACGTCATTGTGCGTTCTAACCGCGCTGAAAGAAATGTCGCCGGAATCGAAATTGAAAACACAATCCAAGCTGAGGTTCATGACAACATCGCGACCCGGAACACGGGCGGAATTCTTGTGTTCGATTTACCTGGACTGCAAATCAAATCAGGTCGACAGGTTCGCGTTCACGACAATCAGGTCACGGACAATAATCACGTGAATTTTGCTGCCAAGGGAAACATTGTTGCATCGGTTCCTCCCGGCATGGGAATCATGGTGATGGCGACAGATGAAGTTGAAGTCGATCACAACACCGTAAAACACCACCAAACGACAGGCGTGGCCCTAATCGCGTATCGAGCCAGCAACCAGCGTTCAAAAAAACAGGACGCAGGTGACTTTGATCCCTTTCCCGAATCGATCTCAATTCACGACAATCAAATCAGCGACAGCGGTTACGCACCTAAAGGTGAGATGGGACTGCTACTTGCCCCACTGGTGGGTGGCGTTTTTCCAGACATTTTCTGGGACGGAATTGGTGACCCTGCAAGAATGAAGAACAAAGCCTTAACAGAAAATCAGATTCCCGCCATTCAAGACAATGGCCAAGCGCGGTTTACGAACTTTGATCTCTCTCACATGAACCCTCGCGACCTGCTGACGGGACGACACAAACTTGACAGCAAACTGACAGCTCATCAAATCAAACGTGCACACATCCCAAAGGTGGTGCTGCCCCCAGCCAGCCCACCACGCAAGGAGGCATCGAACGCAGTTCTCGTCTATCGCAAGGCAAAGAAAAAGCTTTCTGAATATGGCCTGTTTCAAGGCGATATCGCCGATCACAAGCCAGCTGAGCACGTCTATCCCTATGAACTCAACACACCACTGTTTAGCGATTACACCAGTAAGTACCGCTTCTTTCAAATTCCCGAGGGCAAGCAGATCCGTTACTCTGAACAGGGTACATTTCAATTTCCAGTTGGGACGGTGATTTCAAAAACGTTTGCCTACCCCATTGATATGACTGACCCAACCCGAGGTGAGCGATTGCTCGAAACACGAATCGAATTTCGTCAGGACGACGGTTGGTTTGGTTTTTCCTATCTTTGGAATGAAGAGCAAACCGAAGCAACGCTTGCCCTTGGCGGTAGTGAAGTAGACGTCAATTGGATTCACACGGATGGCACAACACGAAACAATCGTTATCAAGTCCCCAACGCCAACCAATGCCTGAATTGCCATCAGCAGGGAGACCAGTTCGTCCCCATCGGACCGGTTGCAGCAAACCTGAATGGACACTGGAACCATGGTCATGGCTCGCGGAATCAACTCGCCACATGGACAAGCGAGAACTTGTTGACAGCGGCACCACCAGTCGCCTCGATTGAGGCATGGCCGGTATTTAACGCTCGTCACGACATTTCTATCTCTGAACGTGCCATCTCTGAACGTGCCCGCTCGTGGTTACACGTTAATTGTGCACACTGCCACAATCCACTTGGTTCCGCCCGTACTTCCGGGCTGGACCTACGTTCCAGCCAAATGAATCCAGCAAAGTATGGTGTTCATAAAATCCCCGTTGCGGCGGGGCATGGGTCAGGAGGCAGGTCCTTTGACATTGTGCCAGGCAAGCCTGATGAATCCATCCTGTTGTACCGCATTGAGTCGGACGACCCCGGTATAGCAATGCCCAGTGTCGGCAAAAGTCTGGTGCCGGTGGAGGCTGCCGCACTTATACGTGCATGGATCGAACAACTTGACTGAAAGAAGCTCGCACGGGGGACATATGATAAAAAACCAAGCTTCAAACGACTTGCCGGCTGCAAAGATTGGCAAGTTATTCGAAGATCTTCGAATGGGTGCAAGAGCGTTACGCACCCTTTCCATTGAGCAGCGAATCAAACTGACTGATCGCTGTGCCGATGGCGTAACCGAGGTTTCCCGACGATGGGTCGAAGCGGCGTGCGTTGCGAAGCAGATCCCACATGACTCACCGGCAAGATCCGAGGAAATCACTGGTGGTCCGATTGCAACCTTACGGTTCCTTCGTTTGCTGTCACAATCACTCAGGGACATCTCTGAGACTGGATCCCCGCGTTTACCAGGACCGGTGAAGCATCACCACGGACAATATCGCGTCCCGGTTTTTCCAACGCGTCAGCTACATGACTCACTGCTTTTCTGGCCCATGAAAGCTGAAACGTGGCTCGAGCCATCAGTGACAGAACAAAACATTTTTTCTGATGCAAACGAACACTTTCGTGCTGGCACAGCGGACGCGTCCATTGCAGTGGTGCTCGGAGCCGGAAATGTATCGTCCATCGCCGCAACGGACATGCTCAGCAAAGTTTTGACCGAAAATCTCGCTGTTGTCCTGAAAATGAATCCTGTCAACGATTACCTGACTTCGCACTTTGAAACGGCGTTCAAACCGCTTATTGAAGCAAACTTTCTGAGGATTGTCCGGGGTGGTAGAGACGCTGGCGAGCAACTCGTCAATCATCCAGAAACTCAGTCATTTCACGTCACTGGTTCGGACCAGACACATGACTGCATTGTCTGGGGACGGGGTGAGGAGGCAGAAAAAAGAAAACAAGCTAACACCCCACGCTTACAAAAAAAGATCACTAGTGAACTGGGTAACGTCAGCCCCTGGGCGATCATCCCGGGACGCTACTCAACGGCAGAACTACGAGCTCAAGCAGAAACGATTGCCTCCTCGATCATCAACAATGCGTCCTTCAATTGCATTGCCACTAAAATCATCGTCACCTGCCGCCAATGGTCACAAAGAAAACAGTTTCTTGAC
>JAPOKD010001010.1 GCA_029977825.1 Planctomycetota bacterium
ATCCTGGTCGACGATTTCAACAAACGCGTTTTTCCCTTCCCAAGCAGCAGTGTCCCATTCATAAAACGATGCCTGGTCATTGCGTGGCGGGTAAGCCTTGTGGACAACCTTGCCAGAATCTGCCAATCGCAACTGAATATAATTCGCCTCGTTGGCCGGCTGGGCCGGCACGCCAACATGGCCCGCTAAATAAAAGCTAAAACTTACATCAAGAGCAAAGGGCTCACTTCTATACACACCTGTTTTGGACTCTCCACGGACAATACTGCTCCACAGGGGTGTATTTTGCTGCCCGTCACTCGAGACTCGTCTTTCAGTCAGGACGAAAATATTTTCGCCCGCGCTGACTGCGTCAGGATACTCCTGCTCATGAAAACTCCATTGAAGCGCGTCGTTTTCAGAATTGACATGCCAATCGAACCGTGGGTTCAGTTCTGGGTGTGACTGAAAGTCGCCTACCGCAATCCAGGCAAATGCGTCGGCCGGGCATTGATCCCGAATTTCCACGTAAGCCTGCTTACCTCGGAAATCCCTCGTATCGATCGACACTGGCTGAGCAATGTCATTGGCAGGAACACGGACCATCTTGAGGACAACTTCACCAGTCACTGATATCAATCGCAACAAATTGAATTCGTGATCGCTGCTGGCCGTTGAATCATGACCGGCAATCGAGAAACTGAATTCATCAGTCAGAACAAAAGGAGCTGATTGAAGAACTCCCGTCAGCGATTCACCTCGTGATCGCGTGTCAATAAACAGTTTCTGTTCACCGCTTGAACAAGAGATTCTGCGAATAGTGAATGGCACCGTGCCTCCTTTGCTGGAGCTCTTGATACCGGAATCGCCAACGTGCCACTTTGCGGAGGGCAGCCCAAGCAATCTGTCAGCGATCTCCGAAGCCAGACGTTTGATCGATTCCGGTAATTCAAGATCCCGGGACTCAACGCCACTTCGCAGACTGTTGAGTATTTTCAACTGAAAATCGGAATCGCCCGGGTGCTCCCGTTCCAACATCTCAACGATACGATCAATTGAATCAACTTGAGCATGCGTCGCTGCAAAGGTCAAAAAGCTGTCCAGTTGTTTCGCATCCTGGGCAGATAATTGATCGAGGTTTTGCAAGATAAAATCTGCTGCGGCAGGCGTCTTCATGGCGAGACAGATTTCAGCAAACGCAGGAACACCATGTGCTTTCACCTGTTGTGCGACGCGAAGAAACCTGTCTGTATTATCTTTACACTGTTCGCGCAGGGCGATTTTCACAGCATGAAGCAGAAACGGATCCGAAATACTGGTTACCTGATTAAGCAGCTGGATCAACTCGGGCGTGACGTCAATCTCCGCTTGTTTCGCAGCCGCCATGGCGGCAAACCTCCGAACCATTGGTGATGCTGCCGCCAATCCCAAACGCAAAGTGCCACGCACTTCATCTGGTTCGATATTATCAATCCCGTCATTGGCAAGCATTTGGAAAAGGTGGCAATTCATCTCATCCGAAGCGTAAAGCTGCTTAACGACTCGATCACTCAAGTCGATCTTGCCCAGCATCCGAAGCACATTCGTCGCGCTGATCACTGCCTTGGCATTCTCAACACCTCCAAGCTGACGAAGTTTCTGCAAGGCGATCCCGAGCAGTGCGGCACCATTGGCATCCTGC
>JAPOKD010000998.1 GCA_029977825.1 Planctomycetota bacterium
AAAGAGGACTATATAAACGATTTCCTCAATAATCTGTAAATGTTGTGCCAGTCGTGCGCAGAGCAGTGTGGTGCGAGTCTGTGTTGGCCGTGAGCAAGTTCTCGCGTTGTTGCGGCCCTGCGGGTAGACTTGTCGGAAATGGTTTTTTCCTCCAGGTAGTTGATGCCAATGTCACCCTTCAAGTTCTATCGTTCGTGGAACACTGCCCTGCTTGTTGTGTTGTTTGTGTTGCTCACGTCGGAGCTGCCGGCTGAGTCTTGGTCGGTCCCAGTAGGGGGAAACGTCTATCGGACTGCCCCAAAGCCTGGAGGAAGTGGACTGCGACGTTCAGGCCGGTTGGTGTGGAGCGGGGAAAATGAAGTTCATTCGATGTTTTTCCGTGTCGATCGACCTGCTTTGATTGAAGTTGGGATCAAAGCAAGTGTGCCTGTTGGAGAAAGTACTCTTAGCGCAACCATCAATGGGAAACGTGTTGAGTGTCAGCTCAATGGCGTGGATGACAAGGATTATCAGTTTGGTGAATTTAAAATTGAGAAGGCTGGCTATGTTCGTGTTGACTTGCAGGGGGTTAAGCGGCAGGGCCAGACATTTGCAGGTATTTCGGAATTGCTGGTTTCATCAGACACAGCATCACTGATGCTGGACTATGTGAAAACCAGCGATGGTGGAATGTTTTATTGGGGTAGAAGAGGCCCCTCAGTTCATTTGCGATACCAGGTTCCTCGTGAACTTGAGTTGAAATATGCGTACAGCGAGATCTCCGTACCTCAGGGACAAGATCCCATTGGTTCTTATTTCATGGCAAATGGATTTGGCCAGGGTTACTTCGGAATTCAGGTGAATAGTGCAACCGAGCGACGGATTCTGTTTTCTGTTTGGAGCCCATTCAGGACCGATAATCCTGCGGACATTCCTGCTGATCAACGTATTGAAAATCTTGGAAATGGCTCAGGGGTTCATGTGGGGAAGTTTGGTAATGAAGGATCCGGTGGGCAAAGCTACCTTGTTTTTCCCTGGAAGGCGGGTGTGACCTATCGCTTTCTGACTGAAGTCGAACCAGACGGAAACGGGAGCACGGTATACACATCGTGGTTTAGTGAGAAGAACGCGAAAGAGTGGCGATTGATTGCAAGCTTCCGCCGGCCCAAAACCGATACGCACCTGACTGGCTTTCATTCTTTTCTCGAAAGCTTTTCGCCTGATCTGGGTTACATCAGCCGTGGAGCGTTGTATGGCAACATCTGGGTCGCAGATACAGAAGGTAATTGGCATGAATGCACTCAAGCCCGTTTTTCAGTCGACGCAACAGGAGGAAATAAACACCGACTGGATTTCAACGGCGGCGCAAAGGGAGGTTCGTTCTTCATGAGGAACTGTGGGTTCTTTGATGAGACAGGGAAACCCGGTGAGTGGTTTGAGCGGACATCAACCGACAACCAGCGTCCCAGTGTTGCCTTTGAACAACTACCGCGTGGCTGAGCAGGTTGCGTGGCTGAGCAGGTTATTGGGGTGGTGGTCTGGGGACGCGTTTGCAATTCCGCCATTCCCCGTATTCTTGTTGCTATGACGCGACGGGCGTTCGATTAACGCTTAATCATGGGCAAGCACGTTGGCACTGCGCAAATGCTGAAACTCAAGTGGCGAAGAAGCCATCTTGCAGGGGTTTTGCTGTGCTGCCCGAGATTTGTTCGTTGGGTTTTTGCACAACGTTGGAAATCGGGAGTGTTGCTGCTGCACGCGATATCGACACGTTTTTCATGATGTTTCATCGTCATGCCCCATAAAGATTGCACCTTTTTCCCGGTCAATTTGGTGATTGGTTGGATGCTCGCAGAAATTTTCTCTGCAAAAAAAGATTTCACATGCACGAAATCGATTTGGCCCGTCACTAATCCA
>JAPOKD010000237.1 GCA_029977825.1 Planctomycetota bacterium
AGGTACTTAGAGGCGAGGTCCTGAACAGCGAAGGTAAGGCAAATGCTGTAGAGGGCAATGCAGCACAACTTGACAGTATTGATTCCTTGGCGTCTGAATCGCCAGCATCCGACTTGGATGTTGGTTTTGCTAATCCGAATCAATCCCGCACACAACGGGCATTTGAAACGGTCAAACGTCTGACGCAACGATTTGTGACTCTCAATGCAGATCTCGACTTGATGGTATCGGGTTCTGCCGCTTTGGAAATGCTTGCTGGCCGTGTCGCCGAAGCTCGCGTATCCGATCAACGCGGTGACAATGATGTCCTGATTCTGGGTTGGCTCGATCTTTCCCTGGATGATTCTCAAGCAATGGTCGTTGTGGGGCTCAATCATCCTTTCGTGCCAGGCGCGGTGACCAGTGATCCATTTCTCCCCGGAGCACTTCGCAGCAAGCTTCGCATGTCGGATAACGAGCGACGGTACGCGCGTGACCTGTACGCCATGCATGTAATGTTGTGTTCTCGTAAGTCCATTCGATTCATCGTGGGCCGTCGTGCTGCAGATCAGACGCCAACTCCACCCAGTCGCTTGTTAGCTGCTACGAAGCCAGTTGACGCGGCACGCAGGGTGCGGAATCTTCTGGATGGACCCCGCTCTTCACTGCTTGTGCATCATGGCTGGGACCGGGCAACGGAGGAGATGGCATTAGCCATCCCAAAGTTGCCCGCATTAGGAGATGAGGGACGTGTTCGGACGATGAGTGTCACCGCTTTTCGCGACTATCTCGATTGTCCCTATCGTTTCTATCTGCGACATGTGTTGAAACTGCGACCCATGGATGATGCTACAGGAGAATTGGCAGCGAATCAGTTTGGTGACATGGTTCATGGAGCCTTGGAAACGTTTGGTGATTGCGCTGATCGAGATGAAACCGAACCGGGGAAGATCGAGGACGCGTTACTGTCGCATCTCGGTGATTATGTCGCACACCATTATGGAAACGCTGTCTCCTCGGCTGTGACCTTACAAGTGGCTCAGGCAGAACGCCGACTCAAGGCAGTCGCCAAGGAGCAGGCCGCACGAATTGGCCAAGGTTGGACGATCCACGCGTCGGAAGCTGCTGTGAATGAAAGTGATGGAGCGGGAATCGAAGTCGATGGGATGTGGATGGGTTTGCGAGGTCGTTTTGACCGTATTGATTTTCATGCACAGACCGGGCGTTACGCAATTCTTGACTACAAAACTCATGGACATCGACCGGAAAAAAAACATCTCAAGAAAGTAGATGGCGTTTACCAGTGGATTGATTTGCAATTGCCGCTGTATCGCATGATGGTACCCTTCCTGGGTATCAAAGAAGATCCAGCAACCGTCGAGTTGGGCTACTTCAATATCAGCGAAAAAGATGAAGAAACCAAAGTGAATATCGCTGAGTTTACGGAGGAACAGATGGCGGAGGCTGTCGAGATCATTGAACGATGTGTCCGCGGCATTTGGGCAGAGCAGTTCGAACCTACAGCGGAGCGTGTCCAGTACGATGACTACGAAATGATTTTGCAGACGGGAGTCACGCGTCAACTCGCGGACGGGGATGCCTCAGCAAAGGGGACGCAGGCATGAGTGATTTGAATCAGAGTACTGAAAGTGATGGAGATGGCGATTCGGAATGTCACGAAATGTCGCAACAGGATGACTCTTTCAAAGGTCAACAGGTCTATATGCAGGATGAACAAGAGCAGTCGATGAAGAAGGAAGGTGCAGGCAAACCAGCTTCCGATCATGGTTTGGAGGGGACTGCTGTACACAAAGAGAATATGAGTGGGGCAGATAGTCACCAGAGTGACGAGGCCGCCGTTGAAAATGCTGGGACTGGTTCCGATGGGATGTTGTTGCCGACTGTGGTGCGTGCTTCGGCGGGGACGGGAAAAACTTACAAGCTGACCGCTCGCCTGATGCGCATTTTGTTGCACGGTGCTCCGCCCGAATCGATTCTGGCTACCACATTTACAAGAAAAGCAGCGGGTGAGATTCTCGATCGGGTATTGTTGACACTTGCCCATGCTGCGGATGAAAGTAACCCGGCAGCCTTGGAAGCATTGCGTAAGCAGGTCGACTTGCCAACATTGCCTCGCTCTGCGTGTTTGCAGATGTTTGACAAGTTGTTGCGGAACGTGCACCGCCTACGTATCTGTACGTTGGACAGTCTGTTTTCTCAATTGGCAAGATCCTTCTCGTTCGAATTGGGGTTGCCACCGGCATGGCGTTTGACCGATGAGATTGAGGAGGTTTGGCTGCGCGAGCAAGCGGTTGATGCGCTGATTGCAACACTTGATCCAGCAGAAATGATGGCCCTTCTTTCGATGCTTGGAAAGGGTGAGAACCGACGCTCGATTGCACGGGAGTTGCTGCAGGTTGTCGAGACTGCTTATAGCGTGCAACGTCAGTGTGGTACGAAAGTGTGGGAAAAATTAGCTGCGCCCAAGTCTCCAAGTGACAAAGAACTTGCAGACGCTGTTGTTGCCATGCGTTCTGTACAGGTGCCACAAAAACATCTCATGACTCGTTTGGAAAAATTGGCACAACAAGTCGAGACGAGAGAGTTTGGCACGCTTGCTGACGACACGTTGATCGCGAATATCGCTGCTGCAAGACGCTTGAACACCGAGGTGAAGTACTTTCGTTCACCTTTTCCCGGGGAACTTGATCAGGCTTTCGACACGCTGTATGCAGCAGTTCGGACTCATGTTTTGGGCCTGTTGAAAGGTCAGAATATGGCAACAGGAAAAGTGCTTGATGTTTACAACAATAATGTGACAGATTTGAAACAGTCTGCCCGAGTGCTGGGATTTGAGGATGTGTCCATTCGGCTCGCGTCACGATTCGCATCGCTGGATCAGAAACTGCTGGGGGATCGGATGGATGGTGCGATCCATCATGTACTGCTGGATGAGTTTCAGGATACGTCGCCGGTGCAGTGGCAGGTCCTGCGGCCGCTTGCACTGCGCGTGACAGACCCTGAAGAAGGAGGTGATCAAGTTCAGGACGAGCGTGCTGTCGGGCAGTCGTTCTTTTGTGTTGGTGATACCAAGCAGGCGATTTATGGATGGCGAGGTGGCGTTGCAGAAATTTTTGACGCAGTGGCAGACCAGATACCTGATGTCGTCGAGAATGAGTTGAACACCAGCTATCGAAGCAGTCAAATCGTAGTCGATGTCATCAATCAGACATTCAAAAATCTCATTCGGCATCCCATGGCTGATGCCGTTGATGATGCGGATCCGACAAGTAAGGCAAGCTATGAAGCTGCTGCGTTAAAAACCTTCTGTAGACGTTTTCCGGACCACAAGGCTTTCAAGCAGGAGTTGCCCGGCCATGTTCAGGTCATGACTTCAGCAAACCCAGAGAATTCTGATAGCGAAGGAAGGCAGCAGGCCTGTTACGAACGAGCGGCAGAGCTCGTTGCGGATTTGAATCGGAAGGCCCCCGGGAAGTCCATTGGTATTCTTACTCGTACCAATCGTGGTGTTGCGCAGCTGATTTTCATGCTTGAAAACCTCGGTATTGAAGTGAGTCAGGAGGGTGGTAATCCGCTCACTGATGCGGCTGCTGTCGAAACTATCCTGTCTACTCTGATGATGGCAGAGCATCCAGGGGATGGGCGATGGGAGTTTCATGCCAAATCGACCCCGCTTGGTGAGTTGCCTCTCTTCGGACCCGATTACGTTCGCGACATGGTTGAGGAGAGGGGCTTGGCTGAGTCGATTGAGTTTTTTGCTGGCGTACTGGCGCCTGCCTGTGATGATCGCGAGACGTTGAGGTTGAAACAATTGACACGTCTAGCCATCAGTTACCAAATTCAGGCTGCACCCAGGATCCGTGATTTTGTTCGGCTTGTTCGTGAAAAACGTGTCGAAAGACCACAAATTGCACCTGTTCGCGTCATGACTGTTCACCAATCAAAGGGTCTTGAATTTGATGCAGTTGTCCTGCCGGAGCTTGATGGTGCCTTGACTCGTGCGTCGGGTAGTTCCGTCTCTGACATAAAAGAAATAGGCGAGCCACCTGAGGGTATGACCCGTTATCTGAATCAGAAAGCCTGGCATTTTTTAACAGGTCATTGGCAACGTGTTTTCGGTGCGCAGGCCGCCGGTGGTATGACGGAAGCTTTGTGCCTGTTGTATGTAGCGATGACACGTGCTCGTCAGGGTCTGTACATCATTATGCAGCCAGCGAAAAAATCGGCGTTCGACGTCAAGACCGCAGCATCGCTGGTTTATCATGCTCTTGGTTGTGAGCAGGATCCGACTGAAAATGATGTCCTGCTTTATGAACATGGTGATGAAGCCAGCTGGGCTGACACTGCCACTGATGTCGAGAATGTGCACCAACAGCACGAAGGCGAGATCGAAAGTGCGATTCAACGCCCTCGTCATGTCAGGATCAAATTACGCACCGCTTAGGTTGCGCGAGTGGTATTGCTTAACGGTTGGGGGATCTTTCAATCGTTTTTGATACCGTTGGGGATGCTATGGTTTTCCAATCAGGAAGAGCTTTGTCCCGGTTCGGACGACGAAACCGTTAGGAGTGGGAGCGACGCCATACTGGATCTCTCCACCGAATCCACCTGCGCCCGCGTTTTCTGCCGACTTCCATAGTCGATTTTCGTCGAGGATATCTTTCTTCGGACCAGTCTTGACGATCGAGGTCCGCCCGTCTTTACCAAAGAAGAAAACATGTTCGCCAACACCGACTGGAGTGGCCCAGTTGCTGTCTGCCAGCCGCGCTGTGTATTGGGTTTCACCCGTACCGGCATCGATGCAATACAGCACGCCTGCCCGGTTAGTGTAGTAAGCATGGCCCCTGTAGATGATTGGTGACCCGAATGAACTCGTTGCATCAGAACTCTTCCATACGACCTTTGGGGTAAATCCACCTTCCGATGAAACGACTTTCATCAGCAGGTTGGATTCCTTCGCTCCCTCCGTTGCTTCTCCATTACGTCCAGGCGAGGCACCGATCAGGAAGGAACCTTGGCCTGCATCGATCGTTGATGGGACGGTGTTACCGCCGACATTATCGTAGCTCCAAAGTAGTTTTCCATCTGCAGGGTCATAGCCGTCGACGGATCCAGAAGAAGAAATCACGATCTGATCTTTGCCTTCAATGTTAACCATCATGGGAGAAGACCATGAGATTCGACTTGCGCGATCCGTCTTCCACGTTGTCTTACCTGTATTCTTGTCGAAGCCAGCGATGTAAGAGGGGCCATCGTTGTCGGCAACAATGAATATTTGACCATCAAGTTGAGCAATCGACCCGCCCAAGCCGAATCGCCCCACGTATTTTCCGTAGTCCTTGATCAGGTCTCTTTCCCACCGCACCTCACCATCCGGGCTCAACGCAATGAGATTGCCGCTTTCAAAGAAAGCAAAGACTCCTGAGTCGTCTGCAGAAGGTGTTGGTGCTGCCCGACTGGTGTACACGTTGTTGGCAACAGGCATGCTGCTGGGAAAAGATTTTTGCCACAGCAACTTGCCTGTGGCCAGATCATGGCACGAAACAAGATTATTGTTTTTCATCGGTCCCTCTACCGCCGTCAGGTAGATGTGATCACCAAAGATGACCGGGCTGGATTGCCCATGGCCGGTTAACTTGGTTTGCCATCCGATGCCGTCCTCTGAATCCCACTTGAGCGGTGGCGTGAAGTCTTCTGCGGCGGATCGGGACTTGCCGCCGAGGAATGCTGGCCAGTCGGCAAAAGCTGATGAGGACACGAGGGTCGTGATTCTGACGACCGCCAGAACCGCAATAACAAAGGTGAATCGTGGCATCGAAAAGGTACCTGGGGTGTATTGGTTAATGGATTCCGAGCAGGGATGTTCATCTGGGAAGAATACGTTTCCGGGCGTTGGAAACGCTATGACTACTGGAAAATCAGAACACTGGCTCTGTGGTTTAACTGAACTTGTCTAACACAATGGAAGCAGTCTGTTCGACACCAGTATCCCCGTTTCACCATTAGTTTACTGTAGGGGAAAGGAGAGGGACTGTACTGCGTTGGACCTAAATGAATATGTCTTCGACGACCCTCCCGTGCACATCGGTGAGTCGAAAATCTCGACCGGCATACCGATAGGTCAATCGCTCGTGGTCATAACCCAGCAGCCTCAAGATCGTGGCATGCAGGTCGTGTACGTGCACACGGTTTTCGACTGCTTGAAAACCGAGTTCATCGGTGCTGCCGATTGCTTGCCCACCTTTGACGCCTCCACCAGCCATCCAGCAAGTGAAGCCGTAGTGATTGTGGTCTCGGCCGTTCATTTTTCCCTGGTTGGAACCTTCTTTGGGCATCTCAACAACGGGGGTTCGACCGAACTCACCTCCCCACAAGACAAGCGTGGAATCAAGCATCCCGGTACGCTTTAAGTCACTCAACAACGCTCCGATCGCTTGATCTACTCCCTGTGCAACATCACGGTGTCGTTCAGCGAGATCGTCGTGGTTATCCCATGGTTGTCCGGCACCGGTATAGAGTTGGACAAAGCGAACACCGCGCTCGACTAAACGCCGTGCGATCAAAGCTTGCCTCGCAAACGCTCCCTTGCCATACATTTTGCGTGTCGCGAGAGGTTCGCGCTGGATGTCGAAGGCACCGGACGCCTCGCTTTGCATGCGGTATGCCAACTCAAACGACTCTAGCCTCGAATCCAATCGTTTGTCGTGATCCCGCAAGTTCGCATGCTGGTTATTCAGTTCTTTCAGTAAGTTCAATTGTTGACGTTGATCGCGTTCTGAGATGCTATTGTTCTGGATGTGGTCGATCAGTTGTTCGACTCGCTGTCCGCTCGTGTCGATATATGTCGCCTGGTACTTGCCCGGTAAAAATGCGTTCTGCCAGTTTTGTGATTCCTTGATGGGATATCCGCCTGGGCACATGGTGACGAAGGAAGGAAGATTCTCGTTGGCACTTCCTAGTCCGTATGAAATCCATGATCCCATGCTCGGCCGCACCAAACGAGACTCACCGGTGTTCATCAGCATCAAAGACGGTTCATGGTTCGGCACGTCGGCATGCATGGATCGGATCACGCAGATGTCATCCATGTGTTCCGCAGTACGTGAGAAAATTTCACTTGCAGGCAGCCCGCACTCGCCATACTGCTTGAACTTGTACGGCGATTTCAGAACATTGCCAGTGGGTCGCTCGGTGCGAAGGTTCTTAGTGGGGGCGGTTTGACCATGGTATTTTTCCAACGCAATCTTGGGGTCAAAGGTGTCCACATGGCTGGGGCCCCCATTCATAAACAGATGAATGACATGCTTTGCTTTGGCTGGGAAGTGCAATGGTACTTCACCAACCGAGGTGCTCTCTCGAGCCAGAAGATCTGTCATGGCTACACTGCCCATGCCAGCACCGCAGGACTTGAGAAAATTGCGTCGGGTCGAAAGGCAGTGGATTGACATCGTTGTTGCCACGCTTTGCGCAGAAGTGAAACAGGTTGATTCAGGGAGCTTTTAGTGCAGTGATGAGCCCGCAGACTGTTGATGCTGTCTATCTGCTGTTCGGACAGTTACAAGCGCTCATCGAGTGATTCTAGTCAATGAATGCAAACTCGTTACTGAGGATCAGGATTTGTGCTAACTGTTCCAGTCGGTCTAGTGATTGAACCATTTCTTTTTCGTAGGGTCCACTAAAGTGCTTGCTCGTGTCTCGTTCAGCTCTTTTGCCTTGCGTCGGGACGACCTGCATCTTTGCAGTCCATTCGAAAGAGTCGAACGAACTTGTGGGGCCAGAAGTTGCGACCAGATCAATTGTGTCGCCAGCTTTGAGTTCGATTTTGTGTGGACCGTGACTCCGGCGGGAATTCAGTAGGGTCGCCTCGAAAATGTTCTGACTATTAGTTTGGATCACGAAATTGACACCGTCACCTTTATC